>CAIJXJ010000021.1 GCA_903824575.1 uncultured Methylobacillus sp. | reverse complement strand
TTTAAGATAGTTCACCGCCGCAAGAATGCAGATGACGACGACATATTTAATGGCGTGACTATAATACCCTTTGAGCTTCCGTACGTACTTAAAGGCAAGTTCCTCGTCGGCCGAGCTGCCGCTGTGCAGTTTCAGTTCCATGTCAGGCTCCTTAAAGACTGAAAAATCAACATTGAAAACGGCAGCCAGTGACTTTAATGACTCGTTGCTTGCGAGTTTTCCCTGCTCAATGCGTTGAATCGTTCTCACACTCAAGCCACTTAGCTCGGCGAGCTGCTGTTGCGACCAGCCTCGCTGTAGCCTCATTTTTTGAATAATCATGTGTTTCTCCGGTTGCCGTATTCACAATCTAGTGCTTGTCCTGACAAGTTAAAACGACACGTACCGCCAGAAGGACGACATTTCTGCGACATGGCCATGACTTTCGACTGTCTTCTCCGTTTTTGAGTCGGTTTCAGCGGGGGCAGGCTGGATATTTTTCCATGAACCAGAAAATAGCCGAACGGGCGCAAGAGATCGCCTCGGGTTCGGACTCAAAGTGCGTGGGCTGGCTATCAAACATCAGGAACCACCCGCTCAGGTCTTCCGGCTCACGGCGCCACTCCTGAAAACCGTAGCGACCATCCGGACGTTGAACAATATCCACGCAACGATTGCGCTCGTCGTTTTCAAAGCTATTGGTTACGCGATAATCTTTGGGCATCTGGCCAGTCCACCTGAGTGCGGCGTTTGATCATAGTCGAGCGAGACGGGAACGAAATATAATTCCCACGGGATCAATATTCACGCGTCGGTCAGCCGTCAGGGTTGTTCAGGCGTCATAAAGGGGACATCTGATGAAAATTTTGTTTGTAGGTGCAGGTGGCGTGGGTGGCTATTTTGGTGCCCGTCTGTTTAAGGCGGGTGCGGACGTGACCTATTTGTTGCGCGAACAACGGCATCAGAAAATCCGCTCTGAGGGCTTGACGATCGAGACACCTAAAGAAACCTTTACTGTTCAGCCCAAGACGGTGACCAAGGATCAGCTGACACCGATCTATGACCTGATCATCCTGGCGCCTAAAGCCTTTGACCTGGCGAGTGCACTGGATTCCATCAGCCTTGCCAGTCGCCATGGCGTGATACTGCCGCTGCTAAACGGCCTGAGCCATTTGCAGGTTCTTGACGACAAATTTGGTCGAGATCGCGTCATGGGTGGCGTGGCCCACATCGCCGCGATGCTGACCGAGGCTGGCGCGGTGCGGCAATTGACAGACTTGCACGCTCTGACTGTCGGGCCCCGGTCTGCAGCCCACGCACCCCTGGCCAAGGCATTCTACGCACTATGCGAAACAGCTGGCTTTGATCACACCTACAGCGAAAATATTGAGCAGTCGCTCTGGGATAAGTGGATTTTCCTGGCCACGCTGGCTGGTATGACGACACTGTGTCGCGGCACGGTTGGCGATATCGTTGCAGCGCCCTGGGGTACGGAAATCATGCGCAAGTTTTTTGGTGAATGCTGTGCGATCGCCCAGGCGCAGGGTTTTCCGATGAAAGAGAGCGCCCGAACCCGATCCCTTGACCAGTTGACCAAACAGGGATCCACCTTTACAGCCTCGATGCTCAGGGATTTACGTAGCGGGAAAATGACTGAACACAGTCATATTCTGGGCGAGATGGTCCAGCGTGGTGTCGACAAGGATATCGCCTGCGATTTACTGAAAGCCGCGCATACGCACTTGGTCGTCGAGCATTCCCACCGCTCCAGTTAAAACTATATTGCAGTCTGACCCGAGGCCGGTGCTGTAGATGGGGCGGGGCTCACGGGCTCTGGTTGGGCCGCAGGGGTCGTTTTTTGTGTTGAACCCTTGCTGCTACCGCCACCGCTGATCTTGCCCTTGACCCAGTCCGATCCGGACGTAATATCTCTGCCGGCACCTGAGACGGTATTGCAGGCACTCAGCAGGCTGGCCAATATGACGATGGCGAGTAGTTTCATCAACAATCTCTCTTTGGATAGTTTGTTTGTCCGGCAAGCGGGGGAGAGGACAAGGGAGGCAGGCACGGTGACGTCGTGAGCCCCGGCCACATTCTTTTCAGCACGCCATCCTGGGTGATTCTGTGGTGCCAGATGGCCATCATGGCATGAAAGCACGCCAACCCAAGCAATATGTTCGCCAGGAGTCCGTGCAACTCGACTACGTTGTGACGCAGCACCTTATTTCCAGGATCAAACTCTGGAATCTGCAGCAGGCCGAAGATATTGTCTCCGCGAATCCAGACCGCAGCCAGGCCGACCATCACAACCGATACCATGAGCAGATACAAGAGGTGATGGGCACCGGTCGCCAGTTTGCCCATCATGCCAGGGTCGACCGGCGGCAACTTCACGCCGCCCTGGAATCGCCAAGCGACCCTGGCCGCCAACAGTATGACCAGCAGCGCGCCAAGGGTGATGTGAACGCTTTGCGCGGTAGCCTTTGGTGTGCCTTTTGGAAAAAAATCAATGGCCTGGCCTATGACCCACAGCGCCAGGATCATCGCGGCGCTGACCCAGTGAAAACGGATCGTTTTCGAGTCGTAAGTCACTGAAGGTTGCATATCCTGCCTCAAGACTTAAGCCGATAGCCGGTCTTGAACATCCAGGCCACCACCACCAGTGAAACTATCAGGAAAATCGCAGTCATCGACAAGCTGAGCGCGAGGCTGACGTCAGCGATATCGTAAAAGCTCCAGCGAAATCCGCTGATCAGGTACACCACCGGGTTCAGGAGGGCGACTTTTTGCCATACGGGCGGAAGCGCCGAAATCGAATAGAAGCTACCGCCGAGAAACGTCAAAGGTGTGATGATCAACAAGGGCACGATCTGCAGCTTTTCGAAGCCATCGGCCCAGATTCCAATGATGAAGCCGACCAGACTGAATGTGATTGAAGTCAGGAAAAGAAAAAGTAGCATCCAGAATGGGTGGGAAATCTGAAGCGGGACGAAAAAACCAGCAGTGGCGAGAATGATCAACCCAAGAAAAATGGATTTGGCTGCCGCAGCGCCCACATAGCTCAGCACGATCTCAACAGTCGAGACCGGCGCGGAGAGCAGTTCGTATATGGTGCCGGTGAATTTTGGAAAATAAATCCCGAACGATGCATTTGAAATACTCTGCGTGAGCAGAGAAAGCATGATCAGCCCGGGCACCAGGAATGCCCCATAACTTACGCCTTCAATCTGCGGCATGCGTGAGCCAATCGCTGCACCAAAGACAATAAAGTATAGCGAGGTCGATATGACAGGAGAAATAACGCTTTGCATGAGGGTACGACGTGTGCGCGCCAATTCGAAGCGAACAATCGCGCGGATGGCATGTATGTTCAGGCTCATCGTGCTTGGCTCCTTTCAGCGACCAGGCTGACGAAAATATCTTCCAGCGAACTCTGGCTGGTATGCAAATCCTTGAAATGAACGCCGGCGAGGGCCAGTTTGTTCAACAATTCCGCAATGCCGACGTCTGTGCTGTGCCCATCGTACGTGTACGTCAGCACCGTCCCATCTGGTGACAACACCAGACCCGGAAAGTCGAGTCCGGGCGGCAACGCGGTCAATGTTTGCTGCAATTGCAGGGTGAGTTGTTTGGTGCCGAGTTTCTGGATTAATTCAGTCTTGTCTTCAACCAGGATCAGCTCGCCCTTGGTAATGATGCCGATACGATCGGCCATTTCCTCGGCTTCTTCAATGTAGTGTGTGGTCAGGATGATGGTCACGCCTGTTTTTTGGAGTTCGCGAATGAGTCGCCACATGTCGCGCCGCAGGTCGACGTCAACACCGGCGGTCGGCTCGTCCAGAAACAGAATCTGGGGCTCATGTGAAAGTGCCTTGGCAATCATCAGCCGGCGCTTCATGCCTCCGGAAAGCGTAATGATCTTGCTGTCTTTTTTATCCCAGAGAGACAGCGCCCTGAGCACCTGTTCAATATGCGCAGGATTGGGCGCTTTGCCAAACAGGCCTCGGCTAAAACACACCGTGTTCCATACTGACTCAAATGCATCGGTAGACAACTCTTGTGGAACCAGCCCGATGAGCGATCGCGCCGCACGATAGTCTGCCAGTGTGTCGTGGCCATCGACCGTGACGCTGCCGGTACTTGCGTTGGCGATGCCGCAAACAATGCTGATCAGCGTCGTTTTTCCTGCCCCGTTCGGGCCGAGCAGGGCAAAAATCTCACCGCGACGGATATCAAGACTCACGCCCTTTAGTGCGCTAAAGCCCGAGGCGTAAGTTTTAGAGAGGTTTTTAATGGAAAGAATATTTTGCATTTCGGCTACATTGCCTTTGGACGCCATGACGCTGAACACCGAGAGTGGCGTTGCCGTGAGGATACCAACTATTCGGTTACGTTCAGATAAAAAGATTTTGATGCCTTATACATTAACTCCCCTTTGCGTCGCCACCGAGTCGCCCACCCGTTGGACTGACTTCGCGAACCTGCTTCGTGAATATGCGAATACCGAGCTGGCAGAGCCTCATCTGAGCACGATCTGGCAAGACCTCAAGGACCTGACCGCCCGGTACGCCGAGCCAAATGGCGCAGCGGTGCTGTTGTATGTCGATGATGCGTTGGCCGGTTGCGTAGCCTTTACGTCGACCCGACATTGCGGCACGTGCGAAGTCAAGAGGCTGTATGTGCGCGGGGAGTTTCGTCGCCACGGCTGGG
>CAIJXJ010000020.1 GCA_903824575.1 uncultured Methylobacillus sp. | reverse complement strand
CCCATAGTTCGCAGCCAGTTCTGAGTCCCGTGGTATGGCCCGCGGTTTTCTCCCTCGGGGCCTGTCCGACGCCTGCCCGGTGACTTCTGCCGCATCTGACAGGTTGGTGGTTGAGGGCAGGCATCCGACAACCCTTAACAGTTGCAGTCCTCTGACCTCAACTCTTCGACGTCTGGTATATCTGCAGACCTAGCCTTGGTACTGCAGAGTACAGACAAGGTGCCGATACCGCAATGCTAGTGTCGTACATTTCCCGGCAGCACCCTATCGGTAAGCTTAGGGTCGGCCAACAGCAACCCAATCTCATCATTGAGAATATTTACGGCTTCGTTAAGCAATGGATCTTTAGCGTTTTTTCTGAGATTTTCAAGCGCGATATCAGCATTGATGTTGCGTTCATTGGACTGAAGGCCATCATCCTGTAAGGGCGCGCTGTTCACTACATTATCGTTTTTTTCTGTTGTTTTGCCATTCTGAATGACTTTATTATTTTTTTCGCGCAGTTTCGCCCGTTCTCCTTGTGTTTCCCGCTCTTTTCGACGCTCGGCTTCATTGAGAGAAATAATGTTTTTCGTCCGCCGAATCTTCAGTTCGGCAAGATCTTCATTTAATTCCTGAAAATCTTTGTCCTTGCTCGTCCTCTCCTCGTGACGCGCAATTAACTTGGGAATGAGCGCAGATAAATCTCCTGTTGGCACATAGTCAGCAGCCTGAATTTGTATCCATGGCAAGGCGTTTTCATAGCTCGACTCACCAAAATCATCTGTATCGATGGTGGTTGGCAGACTAATATCCGGGGTTACGCCACGCAATTGCGTCGTACCTCCGCTAATTCTGAAAAACTGGGCGATAGTCATTTTCAGTTCACCGAATTTAGGCTTTTCATTTTTTGCAACTTGATCCAGATCGACCACGCTCTGAACCGTGCCTTTGCCAAAACTTTGCTCTCCGATAATCACCCCCCTGCCATAATCCTGTATCGCTGCTGCGAAAATTTCGGAAGCAGATGCAGATGCCCGATTGATGAGTACGCCCATCGGTCCATTCCAGGCGAGTCCCGGTTTATCATCTTTTTCTACTCTGATATTACCTTTCGAATCACGCTCCTGCACGACAGGTCCTTTATCGATGAACAATCCGGTCAACTCCACCGCTTCATCCAGCGAGCCGCCACCATTGTTGCGCAGATCGATCAGTACGCTCTCCACTTTGTCCTGTTTGAGTTCATCGAGCAGGCGCGATACATCACGCGTCGCACTCTTGAAATCCTTGTCCCCTTTTTGGCGAGCAACAAAATCCTGATAGAACCCGGGTAAAGCAATCACCCCGATATGGCGTATGTGGTCTCCCTCTTTTATTTCCATGATGGATTTCTTGGCGGCCTGTTTATCCAGACTGATCTTTTTACGGACCAAGGTAATGAGTTTGTGTTCGCCATCAGGATCGGCATCTACAGGCAACACGTCAAGCACCACTGTCGAATCCTCGGCCCCCCTGATCAGCGCCACGGTATCATCTATACGCCACCCCATTACTTCAACAGGCGTACTTTTTTCACCCTGGCCAACTCCGACAATGCGATCTCCGATATTCAGCCTTCCCGACAGGGCCGCAGGACCACCAGCCACCAATTCACGAATGGTGGTGTATTCGTCCCGGTCCTGCAGCACGGCGCCAATTCCGACCAAAGAAAGGCGCATGGAAATATCAAAATCTTCTGAGGCACGGATACCAAAATAATTGGTGTGCGGATCAATCGCCATGGTGTAGGCATTCATGAAGTTCTGAAAGACATCATCGCTTTTGAACTTGGAGATACCGATCAATGAACTTTCATAACGCTTGTCCAGCGTATCAACAATGCTTTTATCATTCTTACCTGCAATTTTCAGGCGTAACCAGTCATTTTTGACGCGCATGCGCCACAACTCGTTCATTTCGGATTGCGACTTTGCCCAGAGCGCTTTTTTACGGGAAGGTTGATAGCTTTCATTGCTATTGAATTCAAAACCGCTCTTGAGCAGCGATCGAGCATAGCTGATTCGTTCGGCTATCCGTTGCCGATAGACATTATAAATGTTGAAGGGAATGCTCAAGTCTTCGTTGTAGATTGAATCGTCCAACTGGGTTCGTGCAGTTTCAAACTGTTCAATGTCGTCCAGCGTGAAAAATATTTTTTCAGAATCCAGCGCCTTCAGATAAAGGTCAAAAATCTTGGAAGATGTTGTATCGTCTAGCGGGACATGCTTGTAATGATATTTGGTCAGAATCTCAGCCGCTAAATGAGCGGCTCTGGCCTGTTCCTGCAAGGGCTCAAACTTTGGAGCGAGCTCTGTCGAACCAGCAGTGGCGGATGGTGCAAGCGACGAAAATGCCAGCAATAACAACAGTAATATGTTTTTCATTTGCATTCTTAAAGTCAAAATTTTTGGTGCCCTGGATTAGCCAATGCGTGCTTATGGGTAGTCTTTCACGACACACTTTTCACCTTGAAAACTGGTTCGCGACTTGATCGATGAAGGCATTATTACCCGAGCGCCAAGGTAAATGGATAGAAACTACAAGTATCTTTAGTAGGATGGCATTGTGACACGCGTGCATTGGCCTCTTGATCAGGCCGCAATAAAACGATCATTCGCGTCTACGCTTGGGGATAAGGGCATAAGGATCAAGACTCATGAAAGGTTTATATACCTGAATGGTGAGAGAGATTTACCCGTTGCTGAGCCGTTGACAAGTGAATTCACTCGAAGGTTCCCCCATCCTTGCTTTCCAAAAAAAGTGGCGGGCATAATGCCCGCCAAAAGGGGAGAAGAACAAAATCACAGGATCGTGATGGCATGCATTTTCCTTAAAATTTAATACGAAGTAAAAGAATATAAAATGATATAAATATAATTATATTTAAATTACCGCCCATCGTAAGTGGGCGTTCACAACTAGCCGATGCAAATAAGGCGGCTTGATACTGCCACCCGGAATGCAGGCAAATAGGCCGAGTTCAATGGGAGTTAACCATTGGGCCCGGAGATCGTGGCCTTTTAAGAAAAAACAGAAAAGGGAAAATAAAAATAAAACTTAACAAAGTACCGTGCAGTGCATCTAGCATCGCTAGTGCCTGTGATTGATGCGCCACTTCCCGGGCAATTAACGCAATGGCCTCCGGGGAGTTTTTATCCAGATGGTGCGGCAAAAGATACTGGTCCAGAGCATTGCCATAGACGGTTACATGTTCTATTAAATGATTCCAGCTTTGTTGAGTGCCACGTGTATACAGAAGAATAACGATGGATATCCCGAGTGCGTTGCCGATGGTACGAATCAGATTGTAGACGCCGGACGCCTCGGCTATCAGATGTTTTGGCAGTGTGGCGTAGGCAAGTCCATTGAGAGGTATAAAAATGAAGCCCATGCCCATGCCTTGAAACAGCGTTGGCCAAATCAATGACAAGCTGCTTGCTTCCAGCGGGTACATCGTCATACCCCATGAGCCGATAGCTCCGGTCATTGCACCAAATCCGATCAGGTATCGCGCATCAACCTTACCGACCAACTGACTGACTAGCATCATGCTGAACATGCTCGCGATGCCACGCGGAATCATATACAAACCGGCCAGTGTTGTGTTGTAGCCCAGCACTTGTTCGAAGTAGAGTGGCTGCAAGGTAATCGATCCAAATAGGGCCATGCTCACTGCAATCATCGCAATGCACGACAAAACAAAATTACGATCTTTGAACATTGCCGGACTGAAAATCGGGTGGCTCTTTTTTTTAATGATGTGAGTAATCAGCCAGATAAATCCAAGAGCAGAAATCACCACCATCCAGCGAATATTAGAAGAATCAAGCCAGTCGTCCTCATTACCCTTATCCAGAATGTATTGGAATGCACCCACGGCAAAAAATATGGCGCATAAGCCCAACCAATCCATTTCCCGTGACTTGAGTTTGGTCTCCTCCATGTGTTGCCAGGCAAGCCATAAGGCGAACAGACCGACTGGCAAATTGATGAAGAAGCACCATCGCCATGAATAACTCTCTGTCAGCCATCCGCCGATCACAGGTCCCATGATGGGAGCCACCATGATCCCCATGGCCCACAATGCCATCGCTTTTCCGCGCTCCTCGGGGGGGTATAAATCGATCATCACCGCCTGCGACATTGGGACCAATGCCGCACCGGAAAGCCCTTGTAACAACCTGAAAAGAACTAGCGCCGGTAATGAAGTCACGACACCGCATAACACCGATGAAATGATGAATCCTGCCATCGACATCATTAAATAGCGTTTGCGTCCAAGCGTGTCCGAAAAATATCCAGTCAATGGCATCGCAATCGCCGCCGCAACAATATAGGAAGTCAGTGCCCAACTCATCTGGCTCGGCGTTGCGCCAAGCTGCCCCCCCATGCTTGGGAGAGAAATATTGATAATGGTCATGTCCAAGACTTCCATGATGGTAGCTGCCATCACGGCAATGATCACAGGGCCTCTGGATTTTGACATGCTCACCTCAGGACAACCCTCGCTTCGGCTGAAGTGCCAATAATGAAGGGGCAAGCAGAATTTTTGCTGTTAAGTCTTATTCTGACGGGTATTCGTTGACTTACTTTCACCCAATTGCCATTGGCGTTTTGCGGAGGCAATAAGGAAAAAGATGCGCCAGTGCCGCCGGAAACGCTTTCAACAACGCCGTCAAATTCAATTTTTGGGCAGCGGTCAAGCCGTATTTTTGCAAGCTTACCGGGAACAACCCCTTCAAGCTGCGTCTCTTTGAAGTTTGCGTCCACCCACCACTTCTCGTCATCAATAATCGCAAATAAGGGCTGACCTGCCTGCACATAAGATTCGGGTCTGGCAGTCAGGTTCGCAATAGTTCCATCCACCGGCGAATATACTTTTGCATATTTTATGTTCAGCCGCGCCTGCTCAAGATCGGCAATGGATTCTTGTACCGCTGGATTAAGGCTCTTGACCGGTTTGACTCGCTGGCTCGCTTGGGCCACTTCAGCTTCAGCCTGACTGACCTCAGCCCTTGCCAAGGCTACGGAAGTTTTTGAATTATCAAGGGCCTGTGATGACAAAAAATTCTTACGTGAAAGTTCCTCATGGCGTGTGGCTGTCAAGATAGCATTTTCTAATTGCACTCTCTTTTCATCCAATTTCGATCGCGCCACTGAAATGGCGGACAGATCAACCCCAACATTCTGTGTTGACTGATCAAGTTTGGCCTGATGTTGTTGAATGGTGATTCGATAGGACTCATCATCCAACGCAAACAGCAAATCTCCTTTCTTAACCAACTGATTGTTGATAATAGGGATATGAATAATTTGACCGGATATTCGGGATGAAACTTGAAGGATATTAGCGCCGACATAGGCATTGTCTGTCTCTTCATACGTCATCGAGTTTTCGTAGAATTTCCAGGCAAAATAGCTAAGTGCAAGCAAAAAAAGTGTAAGAAAAGCCCTCACTATCATTTTTTTAAAATGCGTTTTTCTGCTCGTTGTCTGCGACTTATCAGGTCGGGGTTCCATAAAAAATCTCAAGGTAAAATTGCGGTATTAAATCTGAAACGATGCGTAAGGAATGCGGCGGCAACTTTTTGTTGCCCTATCTTGAAGTCAAGTTTCCTGCCATTTTCTTTAACGCTGATGTGATGATCGCAGCCTCCTGATCATCAATGCCTTTTAGGGCATCAGCACGTAGTTGATTCAGGGTTTTCTCGATTAAAAGCAATTGCGCCGGGGCGTCACCCGACAAATAAATCCGGTAAGCTCGTCGATCTGCCGGGTCAGGACGCCGCTCGACCAAGCCAGCGTTTGACAGTTGATCAATTAATCGGGCAAGTGTGATGGGTTGTATTTCAAGAAAATCAGCGAGGTCAATCTGTCTAACACCCTCGCGAAGGGAGACGTGTATAAGCAGGCGAGCCTGAGCATAGGACAGTTGGCTACCTTCCAGTCTATGTTGCAAACTTCGACGCAGCAGTCGCGCGACATCAGCAACCAAGAACCCCAGGCTGTCCTGCTTAATAGCCATAACATAAATATATAATATTCATAGTATATTATATGATGAGATGACGCCCTTTGTAAAATATCCTAAGGACGCACTGACAGTAAATTTACAGAATTCTCCAGCTTGGGTGCCCGTCGCCGAATCAGGGAGTCTCCCCCAAGAAGTCCTTCTTGCCGATCTCTACGCCGTTGTGCCGCAAAATTGCGTAGGCAGTAGTGACATGAAAATAAACGTTGGGAAGGACAAAATCAAGCAGGTAGGGCAAACCAAGATAGGTGAGAGTCCTGTCACGCATGGGCAAGATGATGGTTTTCTGCTCTGAGCCATCGATCTGCTCAGGCTTAAAACTGGCCAGCAGGGAAATCGTCTTGTCTATGCGGGCGACCAGTTCCGGGATGCTGGTTTCATTGTCTTCATACTTCGGTGCTTCCAGCCCGGCAAGACGTGAAGCTCCGCCTTTGGCCACATCGGTTGCAATCTGGATCTGGCGAACTAGAGGGAACATGTCGGGATAGAGACGGGCATTGACCAGCACGGCCGGATCGATCTTCCTGGCCTCGGCATGTGCGGCCGCTTTCTGCAATATCTCCCGCAAGTTGTTCAAACTGCGCACGACGGGCGGGACCAAGGCCTGATACATTGAAATTGTCATGATATTCTCCTGAAAAAAGTAGTTTGGGTGCGCGATGATCGGGCCGTCAATCCGACCATGGCCATACGCCATCATTCTCCGTTGCGCGGGTCAACCCATCGTGTATCCCTGCAACACTTGCTGCGAATAGACATTGACCAGGGCGTTGGCCTGGGCGGTCAAGGCAAGATCGGCGCTGCTTACAGCGACATTTTGCCCAATGTCCGCCTGATGCAGGTCGCCAGTCTTTGCGGAAAGGCTACCAACCGGACCAATCAAGTCTTGAATCCGGCTTGCCATCATGTCCGCAATGCCTTTGCCGCTGTTGGTGAAAAGCATGCTCACAGCCACCGAGTTGGCATTGATGGCCTGTTGCATCAAGTTCGCGTCGATCACCAGGTCGCCGTTGCTCTGGACGCCGACGCCGATAGTTGCCAGCGCCGCACCGCCACCGGTGTCTGAATTGACGATGTCAGCAAGCTGGCTCTGGATTCGCAACGCCGCCACGCCCGCGCTTGGGTCGCCCTGAGCCGTCGCGCTCAGCTTCGCATTCAGGGAATTATAATCGGTGACGAAATTCGTTACGTTCTGGGCAAACTGGGCGGGACCTTGCGCGACCGAAAGTCGCGCGCTACCTTTTGCCACCAGACTCAATGTCGTGCCTGGCACCACGCCAATGATGGTGTTGCTGGCGCTCTTGACCTCCACCCCGTTGATCGCCAGCGTGGCATCTTGCGGCGCAGTCGTTTGATTCAAATTCTTAACGCCCAAAGTGTTATAAGACAACAAATCCTGTAATGCCGGATCGCCACTGACGTTGATGCGCAGGCTGTTTGCCGTCCCGGTTGGCGAAGTCAGTTCCAGTGCATAGCCAGAAGTGGAGGCGATTACCTTGGCTGCTACCCCGATGCCTGCTCCGTTGACCGCATCAGCAATTCCCTGCAAGGTGTTGCTGCCTCCGGGTATATCGAGCGTTCCTCCCGATGCCGCAGGGGAAGTCGCAAAAGTATTTCCCGAGGCGCTGCCAAAATCAAAGCTGAGGGTAGTCGGGATGCCTTGACCAATCGCCGCATCCGGGCTCGCCAGTGCTTGGGAGCGCAGCACCTGACTTTGCGCCAGTTGCGTCACGTCAACCGTATAACTGCCGGCAACAGAACGACTCGAGGTAACGGCCGTCAGCACCTCAGTGGAAGATGACGACGCCGACAGATTGAATCCTTTTCCGGAAAGCGATTGCACAACCCCCTGAAAAGAAGCCAGTGCACTTTGAAGCTGACCCATTGCCGAAAGTGTGGCCTTGTCAGCACTTACCGACGCACCAGACATTAACGGTGCAGCATTCGAATCCTGCGCGACCTGACCGACCTTGGCATTGACGCCCGCTGAAATATTGCCGGCAACATTGGCATTATTGGTAAAAAATGAGGAAAGTCTCATGGTGCCCACCATTCCCGGAATTGAAGTTTTGTCACCTGCGCCCGTAATGCCGCAACCAAAACCCTGCCGTAACAGAGGCTCGTGCCGACAAGTTGACAGCAGCGATACTAGCATCATTAAGGCCCGTGCTGGAGATCTCATGACTGCCATTTCAGGCGTCGCGGCGCGACAGATCCGGCTCCATCACAGCCACTCCAGCGGCACCATACAGTCATTTTCCAAGCTGTTGCCAAATCGCCTGATCGGAACTGTTGCCGCAAATAAGCCACGAATAAGAATAGTCGTATAATCTGCCACAACAATCCAACAGCGGGTACGCCATGAGCCAGCAACAGCACGACGAGATTCCCTTCGACGATCCGAGGCGCTACGCCATGACCAGTCGATCAACCTGGGTCAGCGTGTTTATCAACATACTGCTGACTGCGCTGCAAATTGTCGCCGGTTTCTTCGCGCATTCCCAGAGCTTGATCGCTGATGGTATGCACTCACTATCTGACTTGGTCTGTGACTTTCTGGTGCTGGTTGCAAGCCACCATAGCAAGGATCCCGCCGATGAAGGACACCCCTACGGCCACGGCCGGGTTGAAACGGCGGCATCCTTTGCCTTGGGCGCCATCCTCGCGGCCACCGGCGGCACCATCATGGTAGCCGCTGCAATGAAGTTGCAACACATTGACCACCTCACTCCCGTCGCCCCGCTGGCGTTATGGGTGGCAGGTGCGGCCCTTGTCGCCAAGGAAGGATTATTTCGTTACATGCTGCACGTAGGGGAGTTGTTGCGCTCCCCCATGCTCATTGCCAATGCCTGGCATGCACGTTCGGATGCCGCATCATCCCTGGTGGTAGCGGTCGGCATTGGCGGCAACCTGTTGGGATTCGTGTTTGCCGACTCGGTGGCGGCGATCGTGGTCGGCTTCATGATCGTACGCATGGGCATCGTGTTCGCCTGGGAAGCCTTCCAGGAACTAATCGATGCGGGCCTCTCGGTCGAGGAAGTGGACAGCATTCGGCAAACACTGATCGACACCCCCGGGGTCGAGAGCTTGCATGAACTACGCACCCGCCGCATGGCACACCGCGCCCTGGTGGATGCGCACATTCTGGTGAATCCACGCATCAGCGTATCCGAAGGACACAGCATTGCCGAACGTGCGCGGGGTCGCGTGCTGAAGAGTCACCCGGCAGTCTCCGATGTACTGGTCCATGTCGATCCTGAAGACGACATGGACCATGACAGCAACGCCCAGCGCATGCCTGGCCGTGAGGTCTTGCTGACACACTTGGTGCCGCTCCTCGATGGCCTGCCGGAACCGCAAAGGGTGGTGTTTCACTACGTAGGCGGCAAAGTCGAGGCTGAAGTCTATTTTTCGCACGATTTCTTCGAACACGGAACCGCACTGGCAGCAGCCGAAGCCCGTGTGGCAGAACGGCTGACGGATAACCTTTACTTCAGCTCGGTATCACTCAATTGCCTGGTGGTGCCAAAGCAGTAAGCACGCCAGATTCATACGGCCGGGCAGTGCCATTGCGGGAGGGTCGCGGGGGCCATCGATCTGTATTATGATTGCAGAATCGAATGTATTCTGACATCCGAATGATGAGCGCCTGCATGATGACCCATAATGAGTAGAATTGCCGTTTTCAATCAAAAAGGCGGTGTAGGTAAAACCACAACTGTTCTTAATCTTGCGGCAGGCCTGAGTCGGCGCAACAGTCGCCCCTTGGTAATCGATATGGATCCGCAAGGACACTTGACGCAGATTCTTGATCCGCTGAATCAGTCTGCAGGCCAGAGTCTGTTCGGCTTCTACCAGGACAACAAACCCCTGACCCAATTGGAAATAGATTGGGCCGGAGTAGGCTCGCTAATTCCGGCACATAATGTACTAATCAAGGTTGACGCCATCTTCGGCAAGGGGCCTGCCGTACTGAATAAATTGAAGTTAGGGCTTGACGCACTCGAGAAGGAGTCGTCGCCTCGCGACACGATTATCGATTGCTGCCCGTACCTTGGTGTCCTGTCATTGGGCGCCATCTTTGCCGCCGACATGGTGCTGATTCCCATTTCGTCAGATTATTTGTCACTGCTCGGTGCAAAAAAAGTAGAAAAAACCCTCAAGGCACTGGAACCGGTCGTAAAAAAACGTATTGACCGTCGCTATGTCATGACCTGCTATGACAGAAGGTTGAAATTCACCTTTGATGTTCACGAGCAAGCCAGAGATTTATTCGGGGAAGAAGTCCTGAACACGGTCATTTCAAAGAATGTATCGGTGGCCAAGAGCCCGCAATTCAAAACGGATGTATTTCAATACAGCCCGAACAGTTCAGGCGCTCAGGACTATGAGGCGTTGCTGTGCGAGTTGTACGGTGAAAAACCCCCTGGCGCTATTGAGCGTTGACAATCAGGCTCAACACCTCTTCATAACTTGAGTTGCTGGCGCGCTCAGGCGACACGATTTTCGACTCCAGCACTTCGCAGTGCGGATACATCTGCCGCAACTTTCGAATCGCATCCTCTTCATCATGTCCGGAAATTTGCAGATTATCAACCACCACGCCATTACGACTGCGGACTTGAAACGCATATTTTGTCATTGCTGAGGATGTATTCATCGTTAAATCACAAATATAAAGGGTCCAATCCATATTGCGATTTCCGCTTCCGCCAGAACCGTAACGAAAGAATCAACGCACATTATCGTGTACACTAGCACTCAATTCCCATGTAATCAATAGAATAATTGACTGATATCACCTATAACATTAGATAAAGACGCCGTATTTCATTTATGATCTGACCTTGGAAGCAACCCGAACCGCCGATTAACACCGACATGATTTATTGATCCCATGAAAACAGAATATACCGACGGCGAACTGGAAAGTCTGGGCAAGGTCACCAGCCTGTTGCAAAAGCACAAGCTGGTGGAAAATCTTGTGCATCGACAAAACATGCCGCGCCAGAACCTGGTCGAGAATCTGGTCCACAAGCAGAACCTGGTGGAATTGCAACGCCTGCTGGCGCAACTGGAAAACCCACGCATCGTGCGCATTCTGGAAGCCTTGTCCGAGGACGACAGGCAAATCGTCTGGCAGTTGATCCGCGACGAACGCAAGGAAGAGATTCTGCTGGAATTGTCCGATGACATCCGGGTGGAACTGGTCGCCGAATCACACACCAGAAGCCAGAGCGTCATGCTCAGGGTATTCGATCTGCACGAAGGTCGATTGCGCCAAATTCCCATTTACAGCCGTGCCGACCTGGCCGAGGCGCGTCCGATCTGGGTCGATCTGGTGACGCCTGAAGATGAACAACTGGCCTGGGCCAGGGAAATATTCGGGGTGCACTTGCCCAACCCGAAGGAGTTGACCGACCTCGAGACCAGCGCGCGCTTTTACATTGAAGACAATGGGGAAGTTCATCTGCACTCGGATTTCCTGCTGGACCGGGAGGATGAATCTCGCAACGTGCCAGTGGCCTTCATCCTGAAGGAAGGCACGCTATTTTCGGTACGCACGGAAGAATTGCCGGTGTTTCGCCTGCAGCGCTTGCGCGCACGTGCCCAGGCCGGCTACGTATCGGAAGCCAAGGATGTGCTGCTCGATCTCTATGCGGCCGATGTGGAATATTCGGCCAATGCGCTGGAAGACGTCTACGCCAGGCTGGAAACGGTTGGCAAGCGTGTTTTCCGCTCGCACATGACGGACGATGCCGCAGCCAAGATCCTGACCGCCATCTCGGAGGAAGAAGACCTCAACGGCCGCATCCGGCGCAATGTGCTCGACACCCGCAATGCCCTGTCATTCCTGATGCGCGGAAAATTCCTGTCCAGTATCCAGCACGACGAGGCCAGAGAAATTTTGCGTGACATCGAATCGCTCGACGGCCACACCTCTTTCCTGTTCAACAAGATCAATTTCCAGATGGATGCCACGGTCGGCTTCCTGAACGTTAACCAGAACAAGGATCTCAAACGCCTGACCATCATCAGCGTGGTGTTCATGCCAATCAATGTGCTGGCTGGCATAGGCGGCATGTCGGAGTTTTCCATGATGACGCAGGGCATTCCGTGGCCAATCGCCTACAGCGGCTTCATCGGGGCCTCTATCGTACTGGGCACGCTGACCTTCATGGGCTTGCGCTCCATTGAAAATCGCAAGATCAGAAACCACAGGGCGGAAAGACCGGACTAAGGACTAAGGACTAAGGACTCAGTCCTCGCCCTGAGCACAGCAGCCATGTAGAGCACGATGACTATATTGAGGGTCAAGGTGCAGACTTTGATCCAGGAAAATCCGGAATAAAGCTCATAGATCTCGATCGGCAGGTAGATCCCTCCACTCACCACCGCCAGCCACTCCGCCCAACGCTGCTTGTACCATAAGCCCCAGGCCTCACACCATCGAACACTGGCATAGAACAAGGCAAAGCCGGCCATCAGCCACAGCTGTCCGCTGGAAACATTGCCTGCCAGTTGCAAGAAGATGCGGGGATAGTGGCTGGCAGGATTGAGGTGGAAGTGCAGCACGAGGTCTTCCGCCAGTTGCTGCACATCCTGGTGGATGATGGTCAACAAGCCGCACCCGGCTAACAGAACCAGCAAGCCCTTGGCCGCCTCGAACAGCGCAACGACTCGAATTCCGCGCGTGAGTTGCACCCTAACTAATTAATCCCGGCCAGCAACTTCGCCATCTGCACCGGGTCGCCACTTTGCAGCACGTCTACCATGGACTTCTGCGGCAGATCAGCATCGCCATCAAGTTTATCCACCATCCAGCCCGCACCAATGGAGGCCACGGTCGCCAGAACCATCACCAGCAGTTTGCGGGAAGGATGACTGCCGAGATCATGATCATCCAGAGCGCGATTCAACACATAAGCCGCAAGGAAGAATGCAATGGTTGAAATAATAAAACCCGCCATGAGCTTGTCTCCCTATTGCAGCGTGACCTGCTGAATGCCCGCCAGCAACCACACCGACTTGTCATCCCGCAAATCCTTCTGCACGTTCCAGACTTCATCCACGTTCTCCGGAGCGCCGTTGTTCTCACGCAGCTGACCGGTAAAACGCACGCTGGCGATGGAGAAATTTCCCTCGACTGCCACTTCGAGCAACTCGGCATTGAGAGCTACAACATCAGTCTTTTGAGGGGTATCGCCGCGCTCCTGCATCTGCATCGAAATTTCAGCAAACATCTCGGGCGTCGTGTACTCACGCACATCGTCAAGATCGCGGCGATCATTAGCTGCCTGCAGGCGGATGAATGACATCTTGCCATTGCGCAAGAAACTCTCGACCGGGAAATCAGGCGGAATATTGGCCGCCCCCTGCGGGGCTGCGGAACCTGCCCCGCCAGCATAGACGGGCGAATCCTGCACCGGCAGGCCGGCGCCAGCATACTGCATGGTGGAAGGTTGCGGCTTGCGGAATCTTGCGAGCAGGAACATGACTAGCCCTGCGGCCAGAAGCGCCATCAGCAGCGGCCCCATCATGCCGCCCATACCACCTCCCATGAACATGGAGGCCAGTCCGGCACCGATGGCAAGGCCTGCCAACGGACCCAACCAACGATTGCCACCAGGAGCGGGGGCTGCTGCAGGCGCCGGCCTGGGTGCTGCTTGCGCCTGCTTCGCCGGCAACGTGCGTTGCTTGCCGAAGCTGTTGCCACCGCCAAAGCGCTTGGCTTCCGCCACGTTGGAAAACAGGCTCAGACATATCACAGCCATAGTCAACAATAACAATAATCTTTTCATGTATTCCTCAAACTATTGGGTCCATCAAAGCAGGCCGCAGTTTAACACCGCTCGCGCTGAACCGTCTGCCTCCAGCAATAATCCGGCAAAAAACGGTTTTACCCCAGGTCACACCTAGGCGCAGATCCGTATGACCTACAGGTAGGCCTCGGTGGCATAGCGCCGGATCATGCGGTGCGCGTTGAATAGCGAGGCATTCTTGCCGATGGTATGCTTCATCACCGAAATCCAGCCGGCGCGGTCGTTGTAATAAAGCGGCAACACCACATTTTCCAGCTTGGCATAGAGGTCGACCACATCATTACTCTCATTCCCAGCTTGCGCATTGCCAACTGCCCAGCCGGTGACACCCTCGACACAGCCCTCCAGCCACCAGCCATCCAGCACGGAAAGGCTAGGCACACCATTGAAGGCGGCCTTCATGCCGCTGGTGCCGGAAGCTTCCAGCGGCCGTAGCGGCGTATTAAGCCAGACATCAACGCCGGAGACCAAATCAAGACTCAGGTGCATGTCATAGCCCTGCAAAAACACCACTGGCAGGTCCTCCCCCAGCTCCCTTGCGTGCAAGTGCAGTTGTTCGATCAGGTGCTTGCCGCCTTCGTCGTTGGGATGCGCCTTGCCTGCCATGATCAGTTGGAACGGCTGTTTTTTGGCGATGGCGCGCAGGCGCTCGAGATCGGAAAAAATAAGATCAGGGCGCTTGTACGCGGTCATGCGGCGGGCAAAGCCAAAAATGGGTTTGGCCGGATCAAGCGCGCACCCGGTCGTGTCCAGCACCCGATTCAACAGACGCTGCTTGGCGTTGGTGTGGGCATCCCACACCAACTGATTGGGAACATGCTCGATACGCACCAGTTGTTCAGGCTCATGGCGCCAGCCGGACATCATGTTGTCATAGAGTGCAGCGAAATATTCAGAGGTCCAGGTATGCGGGTGCACGCCATTGGTGATGGCGTGCACCTCATAGCCAGGAAACATGTGTCGCGATACTTCGGCATGGCGCTTGGCGACACCGTTGACGTAATCAGACAGGTTGAGTGCCAGTCGCGTCATGTTGAGGCGATCGTCCCCCGCCAGCTTGCGCACCTCGGTCAATTCCAGGAAATCACCACCGGCGATGCGATCCACCATGTCGTAATCGAATTGATCCTGCCCGGCCTCGACCGGCGTGTGGGTGGTAAAGATGCACAGGGAGCGAACCGCCGGGGCATCATAGGGCGATTCTCCCGGTCGCAGGTCGCGCTGGGAATACTTGTGGCGATTAAGCAGCTCCATCGCGAGCAAAGCAGAATGTCCCTCGTTCTGATGATATTTGCGGATCTCAAAGCCGAGACCCTGCAACATGCGCACGCCTCCCACCCCCAACACGATCTCCTGCTTGAGGCGATAGGCGGCATCTTTGCCGTAAAGAAAGTGTGTAATCTCCCGATCTTCCACGCTGTTTTCGGGCAGATCAGTATCCAGCAACAGTACCGGGATGCAGCCGCCGGTAAGTCCCTCAATACGGTAAACCCAGGCCCCCACCCACACCCGGCGGCGCTCGATCTGCACCGCCACCTTGGCAGCAGCTTGCCGCGCATGCAGGGCCGGATCCCACATCTCCGGCAATTCAATCTGCCGCCCCATCCCATCAATTTTCTGCTGGAAATAACCGGCGCGGCTGGCCAGGGTTACACCAACCATGGGTAGCGACAGATCAGCAGCTGAGCGCAGCGTATCTCCCGCCAGCACGCCCAGCCCTCCGGCATAGGTCGGGATGTCATTCGCCAGCGCGATCTCCATCGAAAAATAGGCGATACGCTTAACGCCAGTGAATTCATGCAGCATATAGACTCCAGTCAGGACGAGCCAGTTTGGCGGTGCAATCAGAGCCAAAGGGTTTTAATAGTACTCCAGAGCTGCACTCACAAACGCCACTCTTCGATTGAATCGGTGATAATGCCGCTCAAGGTGCTTGTTGTTCACCTGCTGCAACTTTGTCAATCGCCCCCATGCCGGAAAGATATTGATGCGTAATCAACCACGCCAGTGTCCTCGCCACCTGACCATGCTATGCCTGGCGCTGACGCTCTGCGCCTGTGCCACTTCGCCCCAGGGACGGCAAAAAATAAGTTCTCCGGCCGCCATCAGCGATGTCTATGCCGAGGTCGAAATGCGGGTGGAACTTGCCACCACGGTCAACTTTGATATGCCGTGTAGCGATCAAGAGTGTGAGCTGAATCGTGCGTTTGACGCTCAGGTACAGCAGGTGGGAAAACGCATCGCGGCTGCGGCTTATGTCATCCATCCGGACTTGATCGACCGCATCAGACACATCGACTTTGAAGTGGCTGAAAAAAATGCTGCCGGCATCACGTCCAATGCCTCCGGCAAGATCGTCATCCTGCGCGGTACCCAGCAGATTGGCTTGAACGATGGCGCGTTGGCCTTCGTCATCGCACGTGAAATGGGGCACGTGATTGCCCAACATCATGAAGAAAACACCACCACCAGGATTGTACTTTCCGTCGCTGCAGGGCTGTTGTTCCCCGCAATCGATCTGTTCAGCCATGTCGCCGCATTCGCGCAGGCCACCTCCGCTTCGACGGCAACCGCCGCCACGCTGGCAACGACGGCCGCATCTAGCGCCACCTCCTATCTGGGTGCCAAACTGATCATCAACCGTCAACGGCCAGAACAACTGAACGAAGCGGACCAAGTGGCGCTAAATCTGCTGGAAGCCGCTGGATGGAGCCATCAGGATCTCGCGCAAGCGCTGGATGACAGTGCGGCATTCGAATCCAGCAACACCTGGTCGGAGGAGTTCCTCCTTTCCACTGAACAGGTCAAGACACTAGCCGCCGCATCCAGTGCAAGCGAACTGCTGCCTGAAATTTTGCCGCAGGACGATGATATTGAATTGGCTGAGACTGATGCGATTGAAGCCGTTGAGAGCGATACATCAGTGCCCGTGGCAGAGGTTTCGCCCCCATCGCTGCCACAACCGATCGTCAACAAGACGCTCACACTGCACCTGGCAAAAACCCTCAAAAAACATAAAGCATTGCCCTCGATCAGCATCAGCACAAGAGCGAAACCAGGCAAGAATATGATCCCTGGCGGTAAACCTGTGACGGCGGATAGCCGCACTACCCGGAAACGTGAGACACCCGCCTGATCCCGACCTGGGTGACCTCAGGCACAGAGCTTATTTTTTCTACGGCTGCTGCCATGGCCGCTCTTTTTCCGCACGCCTGGCCGACTTCAATGCAGACTTATCCTGTTTGACTCGTGCCTTATCGGCACTCAAAATGGCTTTGTCCTTGTTGCTGGCAATATCGGCATCCAGTATTGCCAAGTCCACCTGCAGTTTTTCTGATGCCCCTTTCACTGAGGTTTCAGCATGCAGGTGGAGGGGAATCAGCAACGCAAGAACAATCATCATACTTTTCATTTCGAAACACTCCCCGGTCGCAATCAGCTATTCATCACACTGCGAATATACTCCACAGTAACAGTTCACTGGAATACGCTTCCCTGACAAACAGCCGCCTTGCCGAGGCAATATTTCGGCGGGACCAACGCAATCAGTTCACCAGCAGCACCAGATCATCGCAGGCGCATGTCAACGCCTGGTACGATCGAGGCGTTGAATGCCTACCAGCGATTGATCAGTGGGGAGATCTGCAAGAAAAGCTAGTAGCAAACAGCCAGAAACCCGTTTATGATTAACTTGCTGTTCAGGTTTTTAAAATCATTACTATATTAAGATCTTAAACTAAGGAGAAAGCATGAAAGCATTATTATTGACCATCGCCGCCACTGGCGCACTGGTATTGGCTGGACAAGCCTCCGCAGACGATGCCAAAGCACTGGCACAAAAGAGTGGCTGTCTGGCCTGCCACAGCGTGGAAACCAAAATCCTGGGACCGGCTTACAAGGATGTTGCCGCCAAATACAAGGGCCATGCAGACATCGAAGCCAAGCTGGTGGACAAGGTCAAGAAGGGTGGTAGCGGCGTATGGGGTCCGATCCCGATGCCAGCCAACAGCCCGCAAGTGAAGGACGAAGACATCAAGACTATCGTTCATTGGGTTCTGTCTCTGTAAGCTGGTTTCATCTACAGCAGAAAGCCGGTCTTGCGACCGGTTTTTTTTCGGCCTGATTACACCAAATTTATTGATCAAAGCTATCCATTCGTAAGTTTCAAGAAAGCTATGCGGCGTAATGTTATTTCCATG
>CAIJXJ010000019.1 GCA_903824575.1 uncultured Methylobacillus sp. | reverse complement strand
TTTGACCAGGCTCGATTCACTTTGAGGCATCGAAATAATCACAAGGAAATCTTGGTCCTAATGATGCTACGCTTGGGTGTCACGGGTTTCCTTGACATTATTTGATCCTGCTGATTAGCAAAAAAGCTAGTAGTCGATAATGGCGCTGCCTACCGGTCTGCTACGCTGCAAGGTATTTGTGCGCGTTTAGGCATTAATTTAATTTACTGCCGTCCTTATGCTCCTGAAGGCAAAGGGAAATTAGAGCGCTGGCACCGTACCTTTCGCGAGCAATTCTTGAGTGAAATCAACCCTGCACACATTCTCGATCTATCTGATCTGAATGCGCGCCTGTGGGCATGGATTGAACGTATTTATCATCAAACGCCCCACAGTGGGCTCGGCGGCATGACGCCGTTAGCCAGGTATCAAAAAGACCTTCTCAAAATCAGAACATTGGGGCAGCGTGCAGCCAATCTCGATGCAATCTTCCTGCACCGGGTAACCCGTTTCGTGCGTAAGGACGGCACAGTCTCTTACCTTGGCAATCGTTTTGAAGTGCCCTATGAACTCTCTGGCCAAACGGTGCAACTGGTGGTCGACCCACATCGCGAAATAGTGGTCGGCGTTGAGAACAAGAACGGTGACTCGCTGGGTGCCGCTACCCCGTTGGATGCATTGAGCAATTTGCAGCGCGAGCGCCGCAAGACAGTGCCGACAGATACGGTTGCACCGAGCCTTATCCGCACTGGACCCAATTTGATCGAAACGGCGCTGGCTAAATACTACAACGACAAGGAGGAGTTCTGAAATGTACCGTCAACACTTCGGGTTACGCTACTCCCCGCTCTCCAAGGAACATACCGACTTGTGGGATGATGGCGGTCTGTCTCCCTTGGCTGACCGGTTCAAATGGCTATTGGACAGCCCTGGCATTGGCCTGTTAACCGGCGAGCCAGGCGTTGGCAAAACCGCTGCTCTACGCCGTCTGACGGCGCCATTGAATCCTCACCGCTATCAGCCTATTTATCTGCCGGAAACCGAATTCGGGCGGATAGACATCTACCGCAGCCTGGCGCTGGCTTTGGGTCTTGAGCCTTCTTATCGGCGCGCCCAACTCTGGCGCGACCTCAAGGCGCGCATTCAGGAACTCGTGGACAACAAGCAACTCCTGCCTCTGTGGATTATTGACGAGGCGCAGAACCTGCCGCCTGATTTCTTCCGCGACTTCCCGTCATTTCTGAATTTCGCTTTTGATTCGCGCGACATGATTACTGTTTGGTTCGTTGGCCATCCAAGTCTGGCCAGCCTGCTCGAACGCGCACCTTATGCAGCCTTGGCCAGTCGTATTCAGGTGCGCGTACAACTCAAGCCCGTTCTTGAAAGAGAACGATTTACTCAAATGATCGCACATTCCCTCAAGACAGCTGGATGTGAGCATACGCTGCTGGCTGACTCGGGTATGGAGTTATTGCGACAGGCTTCGAAAGGATTGCCCCGACAGGCCGGGCGTATTCTGCGAACCGCCATGCAGATGGCTGTCCCAAAGGGACTCAATCATCTGCCGGATGATCTATTGCAGCAAGCAATCGAGGATTTGCGATGAATCACGACGAGATGTATGACGATGAGATGGAAAATGATATAGAACTCTTGTTTCCTCGAGATATTTCCGATGAAAGTGCAATGGTGCTCTGCGATTTCCTGGCAGAGTTACTCATGATGGCAGATTCCCGCTACCTTTGTCACCTCAGACGCTATAGGGAAGAGCACAGCCCACCTTTCAATGACTACTATCAATATCGATTGTTCTGATTTAAGGTTTATCATCCAAA
The DNA here is from genome assembly GCA_903824575.1 of uncultured Methylobacillus sp. Taxonomy (GTDB): domain Bacteria; phylum Pseudomonadota; class Gammaproteobacteria; order Burkholderiales; family Methylophilaceae; genus CAIJXJ01. Next base: position 112 of record CAIJXJ010000019.1, on the reverse strand, counting down.
TCACCCAAAATTAACTGGGTGATTTTTTTACTTTTTGTATTTCCGTATTGAGATATTTCAGGGGTGTGTTTCTTCCATTTTTACTTGAGATAAATGCCATTTTCCTATCTCA
>CAIJXJ010000018.1 GCA_903824575.1 uncultured Methylobacillus sp. | reverse complement strand
TGGTGGAGACTGGCTAAAGTTCAAATTCACCGCTTCTGCAAGCTGCGTCGTCATGCAAGTCAACTCAGGCAAGCGTAGCGTCAAGCTCGGATTGTTGGACACTGAGCCTTTCGATTCAACCTAAAATCCTCTGTTACCCTACTCCAAGCCCCGTATCCCTAACGAGTTGAAATGTTGGTTGAGCCTGCATTTTTGGCACGCATGCCAATATTTTTTTGATAATATAATTAAGCATGACCTTCCAGGCATCAATTTTCGCCAACTGTGGCGCGGTCTGACGAATATGATCTATCCCATTGCGAACATTGCTAATCATGGACTTTATTTTGTCGCTTGAAGCATGTGTGATCGTGAGGTACAGGCGCGATTGGTTGGCATGTTCAGTCAGGTGTGCAATTCCAGCCAACAACATCGGGCGACTGGTGATCCCTTCAAGCCGAGATTGGGGATGTGCCAAGCGTACATACCAACTCCACCAGTTGTAGATGAGTGCTACAGCTCGCGCCGAAAGGTTGCATCGTTCCATGTCCTGGGTGGTATAACCGCCCCATCCCCACTGGTTTTTTAGCTCGTCAAATCCATTTTCACAATCGGCACGGTCACGATAAAGCTGCCCTATGGCAACCAGATCAATTTTCGTATTGGTGATGAGCACGGAGTAATCCCATATTTTGTCTGGTTCGCTAGCGCCCACTAGTGCTAGACTCTGCTGCTTGGGTTTACGCCCCTTGGTCGACTTATCACCTTTCTTCATTTCACCTTTGGCGGGGCTACGCACCACGACCACACGCCGACTGCAACTCCAGCCAGCGAGCTTCAGCTTGGCCTCAACTGCCTGACAGCCTTGACCCACATCCACCCAATCATTGCGCGACCACATACGATCAATCAGTTTCTTGACGTTGGTTGTCTGACGCAACTTGAAAAGATAGTGCTGTTCTATTGCTTCCAACGCCTTCATTACAATATCATTTCCATTGGCTGAGTCGCCGCGCACCAACCAGGGAAGTTCTTCTGCTGACATGCTTTGTAAAAGTTCAATCAGGCGAGGCAGGCTATGTTTTGAAGCATGATCCTTGCCCTTCTGTACCTCAGCATCTAAAACCATGCGAACGTTGCTCATCCAGTAGGTGTGAATAACATGACTGGGTCGACCAGGTTTTTTGGGGTTGTAACTAATCTCAGCGCCATCCTGATTGCCATAAAGCGGCTTTACAGTAGGGTCAATATCCAGAATCCACGGGGTTTTCAGCGCTTCTCTGATACTTTCCCTCAATGACTCATCCATCCACTTGACGGTTTTTTCCAGTTGAGCTTTACGCTTAGTCAACTCTGCTTCGTCTAACTTAAGATCAATGACCGGTGCAAGATGAGCCAAGCCGCGACGAAGGCTCTCATCGCTAATTATTTTTGTCATGCCCAGAATTTGCGGTGCTACACAGTCACCTCTTAAACCCGTCACATGCGAGTAGCGTCGTTGACCATCAAGAATCGACAATAACCATGTACCCAATACATCCTGTGGTTTTGGCGCATTCGGACTGGTGTAGTCGAAAGGGGATTGTTCCAGCCAGCGACTGAATAAGCCAGTAACCTCCAATCATTCTGCAAAAAAGGCAATTGCCCAAGCGCCGTAGCGCTGCCTCCTTCTTCCCATCGGACTTGGAATCGACCTCCGGGTGTATCAACACGCAAATCAGAAACATTGGCTTCAGGGGCAAAAATAGCCTCGTTAAGTGCTTTTACCAGCGGTTTTTGGACAAATTTCTCCTCACCCATTGGGTGACCCTCCATAATTGACGATTTGTAATTAAAACCAATAGATTAACGCATTTTTAAAATTTCAACTGAGGAAAATAGGTTCAAACAGTAATCCTTGGCTTTCAGTCGGTAACGTGACCATCCCCCAAAACCATGATGTTTCTGCAACCGGTGATATCGTGGAGGTGGAATATCTATACGCGTACCAAGGTGGCAGTCTTTTCCAGCCCGTTTACCGTGGGAAACGCACTGACCTGAATAC
>CAIJXJ010000017.1 GCA_903824575.1 uncultured Methylobacillus sp. | reverse complement strand
CTTCTAATCGGTTGTAAAAGGGGACAGATTTATTTTTTTCGAACTGTTCTGGCGTGGCGTGGAACAATGAGGAGTGAAAAATAAATCTGTTCCTTTTAGTCTAATTGGCTGAGATTTTCCGTAATTGGGCACAGCCTGAAGTCATGCCCAGTTCACAGCTTTGTCGGAAGTCAGCACTTGCCGCCGGCTGGTCGTGCAGCGCCACGAACACCAGACCGCGGCCCAGGTAGGGATTGGCAGCATCCTGTTTCAGCGCGATGCTCTTGTTGAAGTCGAGCAAGGCCTCCTGATACTGTCCTCGCTCGTAATAAATTACGCCTCTGTCATTGTAAACATAACTGTTGTCAGGTTTCAGGGCAATGACCTGATTGTAATCATCGAGTGCCTTCTGCGTTAGTTTGAGTTGATAAAACGCGTGGCCACGATTGAAATAAATGCGCTCGAATCCGGGCAAATAGGGTCGGTCCTGGATCAGGGTTGCGGCATCATCCCACAACAGCAAGGGGTGGGAAAACGTGGTGAGGCGATTCCATGTCAATGGCACCAGCAGCAGGCTGGCGCCAAGAAGATAGACTACGGCCCGCCGCGCCGGCAGATTGCCGAGCATGAGTGGTAATGTTGCAAACAGTCCGCCCATCCACAGGTAGCTGCGGTAGAGCACGAAGGGTTCCTGAATCCGAATCGTGCTCAATTCTGGGATAAGCTGCAGCCATGGGCAGAGCAGGGCAAAGCCCAAGAGTCCGCGTTTTCCCCGTTGCAGCAGCAGCCATAGTGCAGTGGCGCCGTACAGTAAAAATGTCGGCACAGCGAGGATATAGGGCCACGCCAGAGGCGACCTGGCAAAGGGCTCCCGCATGTCCACCGACATCCACGCCGGGTTGGGCAGCAGCCACAGCAGCAGATACTTGAAGAACAGGAAACATTGGGTCGCCACGCTTAAGGCGTAGGGATTTTCAATGCCCTCCGGCAATCCTTGAGACTCGGACAATTGACGCAACATTTCCTGTGCGAAGGGCTCATAGAGAGCCCCCAGCATGCCACGGGTCTTCAGGATGATCAGCGTGCCGATCAGCGCGAACAGGGCAAAGGGCAGGGCAATCCTCCTGGCTAGTGTTTTTGATGGCGGGTACAGTAGCCCGGTCAGCGCTAGCGCCACGGCGGGTGCCATCACCGCCTGTTCCTTGGAAAATACCGCCAGGAAATAAAATAACGCCGACATGACAAACCAGCGTCGTTGGTTGCGCAACAAGCCTTGCAGGTAGGCAACCCAAGTCAGGAGGCTGAACAGGGTCGCCATCACGATGCTGCGTTCGGTCAGGTAGCCTGCGCCGTACACGGCGACCGGGTGCCACGCGAATAGCAGCGCACCGAAGAAGGCCAGCCAGGCGTGGGAGAGTCCGTGGTGTACAGTGCCTTCTCGAGGAAGCACCCCATCAAACAGGTGGCGCAGTAGCAGGAACAGGGCAATAGCGGTGGCGGCATGCAAGGCCAGATTGCCGAGGCGAAAGCTGACCAGGGTTTGATCAAACAGGTTTGCAGTCCATCCCAGGGAGGCATAGGCGAACCAGCGCAAATCGAAATGGAAAGTTGAATGGCCGTAAGCTTGTGGTGTCTTGCCATCGAAGAAATAGGCGTCGTCAAACACGACGGGGTTATGCAGGAACCAGCCATAAAGCAGACTGACGGCCAGGAACAGCAGAAGGGCGGGCAGCCATGCAGATTTCAACGGATCGCGCGTTCTGGCTAATCGGGGCATGGTTGGCCTTAGGGAAGGTTTTGATTCTGCAAATTAAAGAGCCCCTTGCGAGAGGCAAGGGGCTCTGATGAAGCGAGTTAAGTTGTTACTTTAGGGTTTGACATAGCCTCTTGTAACGCATTCGCCGGAAGGTGCCCAATGGATGGCATAGTTGTCACCAGCTGCTGTTGAAGGTGTCCACAGGCATGTTTCGGTGGTGGCGATACCCTTGTAGGCATTGGGGGTCGCTGTAATGACACCTGCGGCAACATCAACAGAGTTTAGCGCCCCGGACGCGTTAGCAGCGATGGCTGCAGGAACACCATTGGTACCAGCAGAACATGAGGTGGGGTCTGGCACACCAGCAGCAGTTGCATTAGATGACATGCAGTCCGCAACACCGAGCAGAAATGGCGCTACACCAGAAACAACTTCAGTATAAGCCGCCTTCTTGATGTAGTTCTGGTAGGACGGGATGGCGACGGCGGCCAGAATGCCGATGATGGCTACCACGATCATCAGTTCGATCAGGGTGAAACCCTGTTGTGCTTTCTTCATCATGATGTAACTCCTTTGGATTTAGGTTTCAATTGGCCGCGTTCAGGCAACCGCATATGTTCATCAGCAAAGGACGTGCCAATCATCTATTGACGAAATGAAATTTGAAACAATATTTCATGTGCAATCTCCACAAGCCCGTGGGCGCATGGGTTTCAGGACTACTGTCAGCGCCTCTGTAAGTAATGCAAGGGCTTGCCCTGGCGAAGATTGAACCCATAATGGTCATGCCAAGGTGACCAAAATTGTCAGTAGATGACAAATAATGGCGATACTTTTCTGGGCTGAGCTAAGGGATTAATAATTATGTTGCATGTAACTAGTGGCGGGAGAATTGCAATGAGATTAAATATTTCTGAGCGCGTTAACAAGCATCGCGCTTCGTTAAGAGCTGCGGGGTTGCGCCCGATTCAAATTTGGGTGCCAGATACGAGAGTGAATGTTTTGTTCGCTATGACAACGAGCGCGGCAAAGGTGATCATCGGCATACCGGAAATGAAGAGTGATCCTATGACTTTACTAAGCTGGATACGTTGCTCAAAGATTTTGAACGTGATGTGACTAACTGGAGTTAAGACATGAAAGCCATCATTGAAGTGAGCGCTAAGGGATCAATATTTAATGCGGTGCGAGGACAAATTTCAGAGGCGAAGCAGGGACATATCCCAGACTTTCAGTTGCAATTTGAGACTGCGCGCACGTTATTCTCTGAGTTGACGCCAGCACGCCTTGATCTGCTTAATACTTTGCGCGCTATGGGTGCTGTGACTGTCTATGCCTTGGCGAAATTAGCAAAAAGAAATTACTCAAACGTTCATGCTGACATAGCCCGTCTTGTGGAACTCGGACTAGTAGAGCGTACCGGTGACGATAGGGTACTCGTTCCATTTGATGCCATCGAAATTCATATGCTGCTGGCACAAGCAGCGTAATCGGCACCAACTGGGGTTATGTGAGAGCCTGAACCAGTATTAATATCAGTTGTCAGCACACCGTAAATAGTTCCACTTGGAACGTTTGGCGAATCCTGACCAGTAGTGACAAGGATATCCTTGGGATGCTGAGTACACCTCTGGCACCAAGCGGCCAGGATAAAATAAAAGACCCGGCAGGCGCAAAAGGGCACTGTCGGGTCTTTCTGTGGCATGACTTAAGTTGTTGGTGGCTTACTTGCTTTCGGCCAGCGCCTTGAGGCCGGGCAGGCCGGCATCAAATACGCCGGTGACGGCCTTGATCGCAGATTCGTCGTCCTGACCTTCAGGGATTGGCGGGTTCAGGCGATATACGCGGTAGAAGCGCGCCATCCAGACTACGGTGGATTCACCAGCGCCAGGGCCAGGTTTCACCGTAATGACGGCGTTGTAGTCGCCGACCGGCAGCACGCCTTCGATGATTTCGTACTTCAACTTCATGTCAGCATCGTCACTGGACTTGAGGCGTTCCAGAATGGTGCCACCGCCCTTGAGGGTCAGCAGGCGAAAGGTGTTGCCATCCTTGGTTTCCAGCTTGGTGCTTTCAACCGGTGGTAGCCATTTGTGCAGGCCGCCGAAATCCTTGACGATGGCCCAGACCTTGGCCGGGTCGGCCTTGATCACTATTTCCTTTTCCACTTTTTGTGGCGAAGGGCCGTGGGCGGCAGCGGTGAGTGGCAGCATCAGGGCGGCCAGAATTGCGAACAGGTTTTTCATGCGATTTTCTCCGTGGTTAATAAAATGAAAGTTTTTTCAGTGCGGGTTGTTGTTGATGAATTGCCCGAATGCCCGGCTCTGTTTGCCGGTCGCGATACTGGGCAGGCGCTGGTTAGTGTCGGCGTCGATGACTGAAACGGTGTCGTCGCCCCAACTTGCAACGTAGATCTTATGGCCGTTTGCATCAAAGCTGATGCCCTCCGGCGTGCTGTCAACGGGGATGGTGGCGATGACCTGACGGTTAGCCGTGTCGATGACACTGACGCTGTCACCCTGGGTGTTGCTGACGTAAATGCGTGTGCCGTCAGTGTTACTCGTCGCGCAGTAGGGGTGGTCGCTGACGCTGATGGTGGCCGCCACCTGATTGCTGTCGGTGTCAATCACGGAGAGGCTGTTACCATAGACGTTGACTGCATAGAGTTCGCGGCCATCAGGGCTTTGTGCAAGGCCGAACGGATGCTTGCCGACCGTGATGCGAGTGATGATCTTGAGGCTCGCGGTGTCGATTACGGCAACATCGTTGCTATCGCGATTGGCGACGTATAAACGACTGCCGTCAAGGCTTACTACCATGCCGGCAGGGGCGATACCCACGGTGACGGTGCGGCGACTCTGTGGCTCGCGCGTGTCGATCGCCAGGACTTTATCATCGAACCAGTCGGCGACATACAGCGTATGGTCATCGGGGGAGAGTACCAACCCCACTGGCGAGCCATCGATGGCAATCTCCGCCGTGACCCGATTTTGTTTGGTGTCGATGATGGAAACTGAGCGCCCCTCGACGTTTGAGATAAATAGCTGCGGGTGATTGCGACTGACAGCGACGCCAACCGGACGGTGACCGACGGCAATCGTCGCCACGACCTTGTTTGCGGCCAGATCGATGACGGAAACGCTGTCACTGCCTTGGTTAGTGATGTAGGCATTGGGTTGGGCGCCGGCGAAATTGCACCACGCGCAGAGCATGAGAGCGATGCCGGAAAATTGCCATGGGGTGAATGAGACATGAGGCATGGGCTGATAACGTGCATGGTGCGCCGGAAGTTGACCTGTAAGTATAAGGGTCGCAGTCGAATAGCGTCAAGAAAGCCTGCGCCAGCCTTTCATTTAAAGGTGAAGTGTGAAAAAATTGCGGTAAATTTAACGGGTTTTTTCATCATGATAGATCGGGATGGATATCGCCCTAACGTGGGCATCATATTGTGCAATGCCCACAACAAGGTTTTCTGGGGCAAGCGCATCCGTGAGCATTCCTGGCAGTTCCCGCAAGGGGGCATTAAGCAAGGCGAGACGCCGGAGCAAGCCATGTACCGCGAACTGACCGAAGAGGTGGGTTTGCTGGCTGAGCACGTGCGCATTCTTGGTCGCACCAAGGAATGGATGCGCTATGAGGTGCCGACGCATTGGGTCAAGCGTGAATGGCGTGGCAGCTACAAGGGGCAGAAGCAGATCTGGTTCCTGCTACGTCTGGTCGGGCGCGACAGTGACGTGTCTTTGCGCGCCAGCTCTCACCCGGAGTTTGACGCCTGGCGCTGGAATGATTACTGGGTGCCGCTGGAAGGCGTGATCGAGTTCAAACGCGAGGTCTACCGCAAGACCCTGAATGAATTGGTCGTGCATTTAGGGTCTGATCGTGAGAAGCAGAAGCGCCATGCCGATGCCGAGGTGCTGCGGACTGGCTGATTTAGCTGCGGTTTACCCCTCACCCTAACCCTCTCCCGCAAGGGGAGAGGAATTTATCCAGATTACAAATCTGCCAATATCGTTTCACCGGCGCTGACTTTTTCACCTAGAGTGACTTTGGGTCGCGCCGTGAGCGGCAGGTAAATGTCCACGCGCGAACCAAAGCGTATGAACCCGTAGCGCTGTCCACGGTGCAACGAGACGCCAGGTTCGACGTAACACAGGATACGGCGGGCGATCAGGCCTGCAATCTGCACGCAGGTGACATCTTGGCCGTCATTGGTCTTCAGCCACAAGGCATTGCGTTCATTCTCGAGTGATGCCTTTTCCAGCGCCGCATTGAAGAATTTCCCCGGATGGTACCAGCGTTGCTCGACTGTCCCGTCAATCGGACTGCGGTTTGAATGCACGTTGAACACATTCATGAATACGCTGATCTTGAGCGCATCTCGCTTGAGATATTCATCCCACGCCTTTTCCACCACGATGACACGACCATCAGCTGCCGCAATCACCGCATTGGCTTGTGTTGGCGCGTTCCGTGCAGGATCGCGAAAGAATTGCAGCACGAATAGGGTGATGATCCAAAGCGGGATCGACCAAAACATGCAGCCAAAACTGGCCGCGATGGAGAGCGCCAGGGATATGGCCAGAAACGGCCAGCCTTCTCGCGCGATGATGGGATGGGGATAGTTCATAGGGGCTCGGGACTAGGGGCTGGAGATTAGTGTGTAGGGAGAGTTAGCGTAGCGTAACCCGCCATCGTTCGGTGGGTTACGGTGCCTAAGCACCTAACCCACCCTACATTTTTTAGTTTTTGGATTGATCAACTAGCTTGTTCTTGGCGATCCACGGCATCATGGCGCGCAATTGGCCGCCAACCTGCTCGATTGGGTGGGCTGCGTTGAGGCGACGACGTGCGGTCATTTCAGGATAGTTGGTACGGCCCTCCAGGATGAAACGTTTGGCGTAATCGCCATTCTGGATGTTGGCCAGCGCTTCCTTCATCGCCCAGCGCGATTCGTCGTTGATCACCTTGGGGCCGGTGACATATTCGCCGTATTCCGCGTTGTTTGAAATGGAGTAGTTCATGTTGGCGATGCCGCCCTCGTACATCAGGTCGACGATCAGCTTGAGTTCGTGCAGGCACTCGAAGTAGGCCATTTCAGGCGCATAACCGGCTTCCACCAGCGTCTCGAAGCCGGCCTTAACCAGTTCCACGGCACCGCCGCACAGCACGGCCTGCTCGCCGAATAAATCGGTTTCGGTTTCTTCACGGAAGTCGGTCTCGATCACGCCGCCCTTGGTGCCGCCATTGGCAGCCGCATAGGACAAGGCGATGTCCTTCGCGCGGCCGGTGGCGTCCTGGTAGACCGCGATCAGGGACGGCACGCCGCCACCCTTCAGGTACTCCGAGCGCACGGTGTGGCCTGGGCCCTTGGGGGCGATCATGATGACGTCGATGTCTTTCGACGGCACGATCTGGTTGTAATGGATGTTGAAGCCATGGGCGAACGCCAGCGCCATGCCCTTCTTCAGGTGCGGCGCTACTTCGGCGTCATAGATCTGCGCCATGTTTTCGTCTGGCAACAGCAGCATGACAACGTCTGCGCCCTTGATCGCGTCGCCGATTTCCTTGACCTTATGGCCGGCGGCTTCTGCCTTGTTCCAGGAGGAGCCATCTTTACGCACACCAACGGTGACCTTGACGCCAGAATCCTTCAGGTTCTGGGCGTGGGCGTGGCCTTGAGAGCCGTAGCCGACGATGGTAACCTTCTTGCCCTGGATAATGGAGAGGTCGGCGTCTTTGTCGTAATAAACTTTCATACAAATTTCCTTAAAAAGAGGGACTAGGGGCTCGGGGATCGGGGCTAGAAAAACCGGGATTTTTAGTCCCTGCTCCCTAGTCCCTAGCCCCTGTATTTCAAAGTTTCAAAATTCTATCGCCGCGGCCGATGCCTGAGGCGCCGGTACGGACGGTTTCCAGGATGGCGGTCTTGTCAATGGCTTCCAGGAAAGCATCCAGTTTGGCGCCTGAACCGGTCAACTCGATGGTATAGCTGGCATCGGCGACATCAATGATACGGCCGCGAAAAATATCGCCCATGCGCTTCATTTCTTCGCGGTGAACGCCGGTCGCCTTGACCTTGACCAGCATCAGTTCGCGTTCGATGAATCGGCCATCGTTGAGATCCAACACCTTGACCACATCGACCAGCTTGTTGAGCTGCTTGATGATCTGCTCGATCACTTCTTCGGAGCCGGAAGTGACGATGGTCATGCGCGATAGGGTAGCGTCTTCGGTTGGCGCCACTGTCAGTGACTCGATGTTGTAGGCGCGTGCCGAGAACAGCCCGGCCACTCGTGACAGGGCGCCGGATTCGTTTTCCATCAGGAGGGAGATGATATGCCGCATTACAGATCCTCCGCCAGGATGATTTCCGACAGACCCTTGCCGTTCGGTACCATGGGAAATACGTTTTCCTTCTGGTCGGTGAGAAAGTTGAGAAAGACGAATCTGTCCTTCATGGCGAAGGCTTCCTTCAATGCGCCTTCGACATCGCTGGTTTGCTCGATATTCATGCCGACATGGCCGTAAGCTTCTGCCAGTTTGACAAAATCCGGCAGGCTGTCCATGTAAGATTCCGAGTAGCGGTTGCCGTAGAAGAATTCTTGCCACTGGCGAACCATGCCGAGATATCGGTTGTTGAGCAGGATGACCTTGATCGGCAGGTGATACTGTTTACAGGTCGACAGTTCCTGGATGTTCATCTGGATACTGCCTTCGCCGGTGATGCAGGCTACTTTCGCTTCTGGGAATGCCAGTTGTACGCCCATGGCATAGGGTAGGCCGACACCCATGGTGCCGAGGCCGCCTGAGTTGATCCAGCGCCGTGGCTGGTCGAACTTGTAGTATTGTGCCGCCCACATCTGATGCTGGCCAACGTCTGAAGTCACATAGGCCTCACCCTTGGTCACTTCCCACAGCTTTTCCACCACGTACTGCGGCTTGATGATGACGCTGTCACGATTGAAATTGAGGCAATTGCGGTCGCGCCAAGCTTCGATCTGTTGCCACCAGGTCTTGAGTGCGGCGACATTCGGCGTCTTGTCGGATTCTGCTAACAGTTCCAGCATGTCAGTCAGCACGTTATTGATGTCGCCGACGATGGGTACATCCACCTTCACGCGCTTGGAGATGGAGGAAGGGTCGACATCAATGTGGATGATCTTGCGCGGATGATCGAGGAAGTGCGCCGTGTTGCCAATGACGCGGTCATCGAAGCGCGCGCCAACAGCCAGTAGCACATCGCATTCCTGCATTGCCATGTTCGCTTCCAGCGTGCCGTGCATGCCCAGCATGCCCAGACACTGCTTGTCGGTTGCGGGATAGCCGCCTAAGCCCATCAGCGTATTGGTCATGGGGTAGCCAAGCTGTTTGACCAGCTTGATTAACAGTTCCGAGGCGTTACCCAGCACCACACCGCCGCCGGTGTAGATCATCGGGCGCTTGGCGTCCAACAGCAGCTTCAAGGCCTTCTTGATCTGGCCGGAATGACCCTTCAATACCGGATTGTAGGAGCGCAAGGACACCGATTCAGGGTATTCGAATCTGGCCGTGTGGGCAGTGATGTCTTTCGGGATGTCCACCACCACCGGGCCGGGGCGGCCGCTCGCTGCGATATAGAACGCCTTCTTGATGGTGGCGGCCAGATCCTTGACGTCCTTGACCAGGAAGTTGTGCTTTACGCAGGGGCGGGTGATACCCACCATGTCACATTCCTGGAACGCATCCTGGCCGATGGCTGCCGTCGGTACCTGTCCGGATAGCACGACCAGTGGCACCGAGTCCATGTAGGCCGTGGCAATACCGGTGATGGCATTGGTGGCGCCGGGCCCCGAGGTCACCAGAGCGACACCAACACGGCCGGTCGAGCGCGCATAAGCGTCTGCGGCATGTACCGCGGCCTGCTCATGGCGCACTAGAATATGTTTGAAGCCATCTTGCTGGAAGATGGCGTCGTAAATGTTGAGCACCGCGCCGCCCGGATAGCCGAAGACGAATTCGACCTTTTCCTCGTGCAGGCTGCGGATGACGATTTCTGCGCCGTTCAATTGCATAAATTCAATCGGTTGTAAAAATTATAGGGCAATGATTGCCGAACCCTGAACAGTAGCGTTTCGGGCCAATTTGGTCAAGCCCAATAGCAGTTGTGGGTATTGTGGTAAATACAAATGAACCACGGGGCACACAGGAAGTATGCGTTTAACCATAGGGCGGCAATAAAATTCGCAGATTTAATATAGCTTATTGAAATTGCATGTTTTTCCCGTGCTCTCCGAGGTAAATGACGCTGTTGACATCAATCTCCGGGTGGGGTGACCTTGATGACTTCTTCGAAAGTGGTCTGGCCTGCGATGATTTTTTCGGCACCATTCAAGCGCAAGGTTTTCATGCCTTCCTTGAGGGCCTGCGCCCGGATCTTGCCGAGATCGGTGTCGTGGGTGATGAGTTTACGCATGTCGCTACTGATTGGCAGCATTTCATAGAGGCCGGAGCGTCCCCGGTAACCAGTCATGCGGCATTCCAGGCACCCGGTCGATCGACTGACTTTTTCGGGTTTGGCATATTTCCATGGCCGTACCAACTCCATCCACTGCTCCTCGCTGATGGCGCTGTTAACCTTGCAATGCGGGCACAGCGTGCGCGCCAGTCGTTGCGCCATGACGCCGAGCAAGGTGGCGTTGATGAGGTAGGCGGGAATGCCAAGTTCAAGCAGTCGCGTGATGGCCGATGGGGCGTCATTGGTATGCAAAGTGGACAACACTAGATGGCCGGTCAGCGCGGCCTGGATCGCCATTTCTGCCGTTTCGAGGTCGCGGATTTCACCGACCATGATAATGTCCGGGTCTTGCCGTAGCAGGGTCTTGATGCCATCGGCAAAGTTGAGTCCGATGTTGGCCTGTACCTGCATCTGGTTGAATGCAGGCTCTATCATTTCGATCGGGTCTTCCACCGTGCTGACGTTGACCTCGGGGGTGGCGAGTTGCTTCAGGGTGGAATAGAGGGTGGTAGTCTTGCCAGAACCGGTGGGGCCGGTGACCAGAATGATGCCGTTGGGCTGACTGGTCCAGCCGTTCCACAGCGTGAGTTGCGCCGGCGAGAACCCGAGGCTGGCGAAGTCGCGCACCAGGATTTCCGGGTCGAAGATCCGCATCACCAGCTTTTCACCGAAGGCGGTGGGCATGGTGGACAGACGCAATTCGATTTCGGTGCCGTCGGCACTTAAGGTTTTAATACGTCCATCCTGAGGACGTCGCTTCTCCACCATGTCCATGCGGCCGAGCAGCTTGATGCGACTGGTGATGGCATTGGTGATGTTGGCCGGTAGCTGATAGACCTGATGCAGAACGCCGTCAATACGGAAGCGCACGATGCCAATGTCGCGTCGCGGCTCCAGATGGATGTCGCTGGCGCGCTGTTCGAAGGCATACTCGAACAGCCAGTCGACGATGGTCACAACATGCTGTTCGTTGGCGTCCAGGTTCTTGTTCTTGCCTAGTTCTATTAATTGTTCCAGGTTCTGCACGCCGACGATCTGGCCGGCCTTGGCCATATTGGCCAGGTTGACTGAATTGGCGAGGCTGTAGACTTCTGGCAGGTAACGGTTTATTTCAAGCGGGTTGGCCATTACCAGCACGATTTTGAGCTTGAGGATGCGTTCCAGATCACTGATCCAGTCGGTGCGGAATGGTTCGGCGGTCGCGATGGTGACTTCCTTGTCGGTCACTTTGACCGGCATGATCTTGAGCCGGTCGGCATAGGCCTTCGACACTACGCCGGCAATGGCGCTGAAATTTAGTTTCAGCGGATCGATATGAAAATAGGGGATGTTGAGACGGGTGGCCAGCCATTCGGTCAGGAATTCCATGGTGTAGATCTTGCTCGGCGGGTGTGGGTCCTTCCATTGTTGTTCACAGATGACCGCCAGTGGGTGCGCGCTGGTGGTATCGAGTTTGCGGTCTTTGAGAAGGCGTTCGGCCATGTCCTTGGGAACCATGGCATCCTGTACCATCAGGCGCAATATTTCGCCTAAGCTTAGCTTGTGGTCGTGGAGTGTTGCTGCCGGTAGGTTTTCCTGGCTCATGCTTTCTTCTCAGGTAAAGGCCGGCACTCGTCCTCGAAACGCATGGAAAGATCGATTGCACGCACGCTCTTGGTCAGGGCGCCTATGGAAATGCGCTGTACGCCTGTCTCTGCGACGGCCCGCACAGTCTCCAGCGTGATGTTGCCAGAAGCCTCCAGTTGGGCGCGCCCGATGCTGATGGCGACGGCGGCGCGCATCTGTTCGAGTGAGAAATTGTCCAGCAGAATGAGCTCGGCGCCAGCATCCAGCGCGGCTTGCAGTTCCGTTAGTGACTCCACTTCGATCTGCATGGGTACGTTACCGAGCTTGCGGGCGGCATCCAAGGCGGGCTCGACGCCACCGGCAGCTGCGATGTGGTTCTCCTTGATCAGGATGCCATCATAGAGGCCCATGCGCTGATTCTGTCCGCCGCCGGTGACTACGGCATATTTTTGCGCCAGTCGTAGCCCGGGTAGCGTCTTGCGGGTGTCAAGAATCTTGGCCTGCGTGCCTTTGATGGCGTCAACATAGCGACGTGTTTCGGTGGCGACTCCTGACAGGGTTTGCAGGAAATTGAGCGCGCTGCGTTCGGCAGTGAGCAGGCTGCGCGCCCGTCCTTGCAGGGTGCACAGGCGTTGATTGGGTTGCAGTGGCTCGCCGTCTTGCACATGCCATTCGATAATAGTGTCGGCATCGACCTGCTGGTGGCAGGCGTCAAACCAGGCTTGGCCACATAGGATGGCGGTTTCCCGGCTGATGACGCGGGCAGAGGCGCGCTGCTGCGCGGGGATGAGCCGTGCGGTGAGGTCACCCGCACCGATATCCTCATCAAGGGCGAGACGTACGCTGATGTTGATATCGGATGAGGAGGGATGCATTTATGAATTATAATGCCATTCTTATCTCTGTCATGTCATGGTTCCGCAATGAAGCTTTTCATTACTCCGACGAGTCCCTATGCGCGCAAGGTGCGCATCATGCTTGCCGAGAAACGTATCGAATGTGAAATCGAAGTCGTGCCGTCCTTGGCGGCTCCGGAGTCGCCAGTGCCGGCCTATAATCCGTTGGGCAAGGTGCCGACATTGTTGCTCGATGACGGTACCAGCCTGTATGACTCGGTGGTGATCGTTGATTATCTGGATCACAAGACGCCAGTGGCGCGACTGATCCCGCAGGACAACAATCATCGCGCCATTGTGCGGCGCTGGGAGGCGCTGGCGGATGGCATGTGCGATGCCGCTGTGGCAGTCGTCATGGAAAAACGCCGTGCACCCGAGATGCAGGATGCATCGGTCATCGGGCGGCAGATGGAGAAGGTGGATCGCTGCCTGCAGGCGATGTCCGCCGACATGGGCGAGGCTAAATGGACCGCTGGCGAGAAGTTTTCTTTGGCCGACATCTCCGTCGGCGTGGCTCTGGCCTATATCGACCTGCGCATGCCGGAGATCGACTGGCGGGAAACTTTCCCCAACCTGGGCCGCCTGTATGCGGAACTGATCGAGCGTCCCTCGTTCAAGGATACGGCGCCAAGTTAGTCGCTAGTTGAACCCAGTCGTTAGTCGTTAGTCGTTAGTTGGGTAGCAGCTACTTGCGATGGTCTCAAACTAACGACTACCAACTAACGACTGTCTTTGATTAATGGTCGCTGACTTTCTCGCTGGCGATCTTGTCCCCCAACGCGAACAGCACGCCAGTGACGACGAAGGTGAGGTGAATGCCGACTTTCCAACCCAGCAGATGGTTGTATGGCGCACTTATCTGCTCCAGATTCATGTTCATGAAGGTACGCAGCAACTCGATCCCGGAGATGGCGACGATGGAGCCGATCAGCTTCATCTTGAGTTCCGAAAAGCCGACATGCCCCATCCAGGAGGGACGGTCGACACTGTCCCCGGTCTCGATCTGCGAGACGAAGTTTTCATATCCGGCAAACACGATGATGATCAACAGATTGGCTACCATCACCACGTCGATCAGCGACAGGACGCCGATAATGACGTCATTTTCGGCGCCGCTGAATGCCAGCGAGGCGAAGTGGATGAACTCCCGGCCGAACATGACCAGAAGCAGGCCTAGCGACAGCACTAGACCCAGATAAAACGGTGCCAGCAACCAGCGGCTATTGAAGATCAGATTTTCCAGTGCGGCTTCGACTCTTTTCATTTGCGTTTCCTTGTTAAAACTAGTTGAAATCAGGGGCGTTAGTCGCTAGACATTAGTTTTTAGTTGGGTGTCCCTTGTGGTTGACTTCAACTACCGACTAACGTCTAGCGACTGTTTTAAATAATCATGCCACCACCCAGACAGACATTGCTCTCATACACGACTACCGATTGCCCCGGTGTGACCGCCCATTGTGCTTCGCCAAAGCGGATTTCGCAGCAGTTTCCCGCCAGGGAGTCAATCTCGCAGGGCGCATCTGGCTGGCGATAGCGCGTCTTGGCGGCATATACCCAGTGCGTGCGCGGCTCAGTCCCGGCAATCCAGTGCAGGTTGTCGGCCTTCAGATGATCGCAAAACAGCAACGGGTGGTCATGGCCCTGCACCACGGTCAATAGGTTGTGTTCCATGTCTTTTGCCGCGACATACCATGGTTCGCCGTCGCCATCTCTGGAACCGCCGATGCCAAGGCCCTGACGCTGTCCCAGAGTGTAATACATCAGGCCGGTGTGATGTCCCACTACCTGGCCTTCGGGGGTCCTCATCTCTCCAGGCTCGGTTGGCATATAGCGTGCAAGGAATTCTGTGAATGGGCGCTCGCCGATGAAGCAGATGCCAGTTGAATCTTTTTTCTCGCTGTTGGAGAGTCCAGCCTGGCGGGCAATTTCACGCACTTCGCGCTTTAGTATGCCACCCAGCGGGAACAGTGTCTTCGACAGCTGTTCCTGGTTCAGACGATAGAGAAAATAGCTCTGATCTTTAGAGCCATCTTCGGCTTTCAGCAACTGGAACAGGCCATTAGACTCGCGTACCTGGGCATAGTGGCCGGTGGCAATTTTGTCGGCGCCCAGACTGAACGCATGGTCGAGAAAGGCGCGGAACTTGATCTCTGAGTTGCAGAGAATGTCTGGATTGGGGGTGCGCCCGGCCCGATATTCTTGCAGAAAGTTGGAGAACACCTTGTCCTTATATTCTCGGGAGAAATTGACTGCCTCAATTTCGATGCCGATGCGGTCGGCGACAGACACGGCATCGACCAGATCCTGCCGTGCCGGACAGAACTCTTCGGTGTCGTCGTCTTCCCAATTCTTCATGAACAGGCCGACGACGTCAAAACCTTGCTGTTTCAACAGCCAAGCGGTGACCGAGGAATCGACTCCACCCGACATGCCGACGACGACGCGCTGTTTTTTCATTATGACTATCTCGATTTAACCATGTTGCATATTTTTTGAATCATAGGTGGGTCAGAACCGCCAAGGGGAAACGTTGACCAGCGAGGTAGTGCTCGACGCAGATCATCACTTGCGGGCTGCGATGGCGATCCCGGGTGGCGCGGATTTCGTCCGGCGTCATCCAAACGGCGCGGAGAATGCCATCATCGAGTTTCTGCGTGGTATCAAAACCCATTACCTTACCGACGAAGGCAAAGCGTAGATAGGTGAGATCTCTTTTTGGGTGTTTCCAGTGATACACCCCGAGAAGCGCCGTTGGTTCAAAATGATGGGCGGTTTCTTCCCAGGTTTCGCGCGCGACGCCTTCGAGCAGGGTTTCGCCGTTTTCCAAGTGACCTGCAGGTTGATTGAACATCACACCTTCTGCGGTTTCTTCTTCGACCAGCAGAAACCTGCCATCTGTTTCAATGATGGCAGCGACGGTGACGTTGGGTTTCCAGATCATGATAGTGGCTTAGGGCGATAACTACCCTGAATAAAAGCAGAATTTTAACTGTTTGCCAGCGCCGGGAACAGCCCGATCATGCCATGGGCGATGAATTCGACTGCCATGGCGGCCAGGATCAATCCCATCAATCGGGTAAAAATGTTGATGCCTATAGTGCCCAAGTGGCTAGCGATGGGACCGGACATTCGCAGCATGGCCCAGGCCAGTGCGGCGACGGCCGCCACCGGCAGCAATAATTGCACATGCCCGAGCAGGCTGCTGCTTTGCTGCGCGGCAATGATCATGCTGCTGATTGCGCCTGGCCCGGCCAGCAGCGGGATACTTAGCGGCACGATGGCGGTGGCCTCCCGTTCGGCTGCGGCCTGCGCTTCTTCTTCGGTCTGGCGGATGTCGCTCTGCCTGGCATGCATCATGGAAATGGCCATTAGCAGCAATAATATGCCGCCGCCGGTCTGGAACGAGGGGATGCTGATGCCAAAGAATTCCAGGATGCGGTCGCCGATCAGCACGGATACCGTCAGCACCAGAAACACGGTTAGTGCCACCAGGCGCACGATGCGCACACGCTCGGCTTCAGTGCTGCCAAGGGTGGCGGTGATGAAGATCGGAATGCTGCCGATCGGGTTGACGATGGCGAACAGTGCCAAACCAATCTTGAACAGGTTGGCCCAGTCGGTCATTTGATGCTGCCGGCTGCAGGGTTTGGTATGCTTAGTCCCATCATTATTTCTTGGGGGCGAATTCATGGTAAAAGTTCTGGTTCCGCTGGCGGCCGGATGTGAGGAGATTGAGGCAGTCACCATCATCGACATCCTACGCCGTGCCGGCATTGAAGTCATTACTGTTGGACTCGTGCCTGGCCCGGTGCATGCCAGTCGGGGCGTGGTGTTGTTGCCGGACAGCGATCTTGATGCCGTGTTGCAGGATGCGTTCGACATGATCGTATTGCCTGGCGGTATGCTGGGCAGTGAGCATCTTAAAAACGATAGTCGCATTCTGGCGCTGTTGCAGAGC
This sequence comes from uncultured Methylobacillus sp., assembly GCA_903824575.1. Lineage (GTDB taxonomy): Bacteria > Pseudomonadota > Gammaproteobacteria > Burkholderiales > Methylophilaceae > CAIJXJ01. Next base: position 46,169 of record CAIJXJ010000017.1, on the reverse strand, counting down.
CTGGCTACGGCCGGCCATTTCGTTGCTGCCATCTGCGCCGCACCCATGGTGCTGCATGCGGCCGGATTGCTGCAAGGGCGACGCGTGACCAGCTTTCCCGGTGTCCTTGACGAGTTGGCGGGATCGCATGTTTACCTCAATGACAGGGTGGTGGTAGATGGTAATATTGTGACTTCGCGTGGACCGGGCACGGCGATGGACTTTGCCTTGATGCTGGTAGAGTTGCTGGTCGGCCAGGACGCGCGTGAGCGGGTGGAGGAGGAGCTGGTCAGATAAGTCTGGCCTGCGCCGGATGCTCCGCCCTTAAGTTTTGAATCTTGCTGAAGGGGCATGAATTGCTGCATAAAGAATCAACACCAGTTCTGGCAACGAGTAACTCGGCCATGAAGTTGCGAGAATTTCCAATGGAGCCTCACGTTGGGCGTTACGCCCATCCGGTGACGCTTTATCTTGCAGCAACGCGCCCGGCTTTTCTAGCAGCAACATTAGTCGCCTGCCTGCTTGGCCTTGCTTCTGTCGCGCAAGGCGGCAATAGCGTTGCAGCGTTCCCAGCCATCATAACCATCGGACTGGCGCTGCTGGTTCACGCTGCGATAAATGTACTCAACGACTACTATGATGCGTTGAGTGGAACCGATGGTATTAATACCAAACGAATATTCCCTTTCACCGGGGGCAGCCGATTTATTCAGAACGGCGTCTTATCCTTGGAGCAGACGGCTAGATTCGGCTATGGATTGATGTTGATTTCCATGCTGGGCGGATTGTGGTTGAGTTTCCAGTCAGGGATTGGCCTGCTGGTGATTGGTGGCGCTGGTTTGTTGATTGGCTGGGCATATTCAGCGTCGCCGTTAAGCCTGAATGGCCGTGGCCTTGGCGAATTATGTGTGCTGCTTGGATTTATGGGGGTAATCATTGGGGCAAATTATGTACAGTGTCATGCATTTTCCTGGCAACCGGTGATTGTCGGTTTGGCCTATGCCTTACTGGTCACGAATTTACTTTATATCAACCAATTTCCCGATCGTGAAGCCGACAGAATTGCAGGTAAGCACCATTGGGTGGCCAGGCTTTCGCCAGAATACGCCGCGATAGGGTATCCAATCTTGGCCTTGTTCGCTTTTTGTTGGTTGCTGTTGTGCGTGCTGAATCATTGGCTGTCAGCATGGACGCTGCTTTCTACCCTGCCGATGGTCTTCTCGATTGCAGCCTCGACACGATTGCTTCGACATGCGCAAACCCCGGAAAATTTACGGCCGGCGATTCAATTTACGCTGGCCGCCATGCTGGGACACGGATTGTTGCTGACGATTATTCTGTTTGTTGAGACCGCATGAACTGCGTCGGCTCAGCTGTACGAGCGTCTTGGCGGTTCAATTAAGATTTTTTTGAGGTTTTAAACATCGTGAATCAATCACGCATTTACCTGGCCTCGCGCTCACCGCGCCGAGGCGAATTGCTAACCCAGATTGGTGTCAGTTTTGAGGTATTGCCATCCGATGTTGATGAGTCGGTGTGGCCTAGTGAGGCGCCGGAACATTATGTGCTGCGACTGGCACGAGAGAAAGCAGCGGTAGGTGTGCAGTCGCTGGTCGCGCGAGGATTGCCAGCACGGCCGGTGCTGGCAGCGGACACCACGGTCTGTATCAATGGCATGATACTGGGCAAACCTGAATCTGACGAGGCGGCGGCGATCATGCTGCGCAGCATGTCAGGTAGCTGGCATGTAGTGCATACTGCGGTCGCGGTGGCTTTTGCTGATCGGGTCGAAGTGGCACTGTCTTCCACTCAGGTAGAATTGGCGCCGCTGACGGAGGCCGAGATTGCGTCGTACGTCGCCACCGGTGAACCTTGCGACAAGGCAGGCAGTTACGGCATCCAGGGTCTGGCTGGCGTATTTATCCGGCGCATCGAAGGCAGTTATTCCGGCGTCATGGGATTGCCGATTTATGAAACGGCACAATTGCTGAAAAAATTTGGAGTAGGTGTGCTGTGAGCGAACAAATACTAATCAACGTCACTCCGCAGGAAACGCGGGTGGCTATCATGGAACAAGGCGTGTTGCAGGAACTGCATCTGGAGCGCGCGACCGCCCTGGGGTTGGTCGGCAACGTTTACAAGGGCACGGTGTGTCGCGTGCTGCCTGGCATGCAATCGGCATTCGTCGAAATCGGCTTGTCGCGCGCGGCGTTCCTGCATGTCGCGGACTTGCTCGAATATGAAACCAATACCGAACGGCCGATTCAGGAATTGCTACATGAAGGCCAGACCATCATGGTGCAGGTCATCAAGGAGCCCATCGGCAGCAAGGGTGCGCGCCTGACGACGCAGATCAGTATTGCCGGTCGCTTCCTGGTGTCGCTGCCGCAACAGGATCATATCGGCGTGTCGCAGCGCATCGAGGACGAAGTCGAGCGTGAGTCCCTCAAGGCGCGACTGCTGGCGCTGTTGCCGGAAAACAATGAAGGCGGCTACATTATCCGCACCATGGCAGAAACGGCGAGTGACGACGAGTTGCGCGCCGATCTGGCCTATCTTTATAAGGTTTGGGGCAATATCCAGGCTTCAGGGCGCGAGGCCTCCAGGGAATCTCTGGTTTATCAGGATCTGAATCTGCCGCTAAAAGTATTGCGCGACATTGTGTGCGAGCATACCGAACGCATATTGGTGGATTCGCGCGAGACGGCGTTGAAGATGCGCGAGTTTGCGCAAAGTTATGCCGGCAATGTGCTGGGCTGCATCGAACCGTATTCGGGAGAGCGGCCCTTGTTCGACCTTTACGGTGTCGAACTGGAAATCGAAAAGTCATTGTCGCGCAAGGTCGAATTGAAATCCGGCGGCTACCTTATCTTCGACCAGACCGAAGCTCTGACCACGGTGGATGTGAACACCGGCGGTTTTGTCGGTGGCAGGACGCTGGCCGACACTATTTTCAAGACCAATCTGGAGGCGGCGCAAGCCATTGCTCGCCAATTGCGTCTGAGGAATCTGGGTGGCATCATCATCCTTGATTTCATCGACATGGAGGCGCTGGCTCATCGCGAGGCGGTGCTGGAGGAATTGCATCGAGCGATCGACCGGGATCGCGTGCGCACCAGCATTCACGGCTTCTCGGGCCTCGGTTTGGTGGAAATGACCAGGAAGCGCACGCGTGAATCGCTGGCCCACATCCTGTGCGAGCCTTGCCCTTGCTGCCAAGGCAGGGGGGAGCTGAAGACGGCGCAGACCGTGTGCTATGAAATCCTGCGTGAACTGGTGCGTGAAGCGCGGCAATTCAGCGCACGCGAATTCCGTGTACTGGCGTCCCAGAAGGTGATCGATCTATTCCTCGACGAAGAGTCGCAAAGCCTGGCCCAGTTGTCGGACTTCATTGGAAAGCCGATCTCTTTGCAGGTGGAAACCCAGTACGGCCAGGAAACCTTCGATATCATATTGATGTAATTGCTAGACGTTAGTCGCTAGTTGCCAGTTATTTAGCAAAAACGATCAACGACCAACTAACGACTAATTTTTAGCCATCTTGATCAGCTTGAGCAGAATCTGGTCCAGCGCGGTACCCTGATTTTGCAGGGTGCTTTGTTGAGCCTCGATTTCAAGGATGCTGTGTTGCAGTGATTCCATGTTTTCGTGTACCTTCATCAGCGACTCGGTGCGCTTGTCCAGTTGCGCCTTGTGGTCTGCGATCTGCAACTTGAGGGGCGCGAGCAGGCCACGAAGCCAGATGTCCACTTCGTGCTGCGCGAGTTCAAACTGGTTACGTGCCTGCTCTCCCAGCGTGAGGAAGAACTTCCTGACCAGAAAGTGTTTTTCAGTCAACATATTGACTGGATCCTCACAGAACTCCATCGTTGTTTGTTGCAGCATCGTCATGCTCGCGAGCAGGCGTGACAGGTCCAGTTGTGGTGGTTTGCGTTCTTCAAAGCCATGCCTTGTGTGAAACAGCTGATATAACTCGGTACTGATGTCCTTGATTTCCAATCCATGTTGGGTGATGCGTGCCGCCAGATTCGTGATCTCCCGGATCAGGGCCTGCATGCCAAGACTGAGCCCATGCGTAGTCCAACTGTTACCAATGGCGTTGCGGCTTTGTTCAAGCAGTTGATCAAGGTATTGCAGGCTCATTTGCTGCGATAGCGCTGCGCCCATTTGCACAATTTTCTGATTGCCCTGGTTAAAAGTGCGTACCGAGGCTTCATAAAGTTTTCTGTCGTCAGCCACCCTGGATAGCAGCGACTGGATGACGTCATTATTCTTGCCGCGCAGGGATTCCAGTTCCTCTAGTTGTGTACGAGCGCCATTGATGCGTGGCTGAAATGCCTTGCGTGATGCTTTGACGAGATTGCCTGTCTCGGTAATGATGGTCTTGCGCAGGATCTGGTGTTTGGAGGCAATGACGTCGTGGGCCAACACCTGTTCCACCTTTTCGATGCCGCTGCGTTTGAGCAGTGCATCGTCACCTTTAATCCTGGCCAGTAGTGCTTTTTGTGCCGAGATGGAGAACACATCCGTGGCCGGCATGCCGAGCTTTCGTGCCGTGCTGACCACCTGCTCCGCTATCATGGCCTCGATTTGGGCTGTCGTTTTGAGGTCATCCCATAGCATGTCGATCTTATTCAGTACAGCGAGTTTGCGGCTGGCGTGTCCACGGATGTATTTGGTCCAGATTTCCATGTCCGAGCGGGTCACGCCGGTATCCGTCGCCAGCAGAAAAATCACCGCATGGGCATTAGGAATGATGTTGAGGGTGAGCTCCGGTTCAGTACCCAGTGCGTTGAGGCCGGGCGTGTCTAGAATCACCAGGCCACGCTTTAGCAGCGGATGCGGAAAATTGATAATGGCGTGGCGCCAGACTGGGACGTCTACCATGCCGTATGTCTTCATGCTTTGTGCCATGCTGAGGTCATTCTCGTTCCACAAACCAAAACTGACCGCATCCTCCATTGATACCGGCTTCTGCTCGGCCAGCACATTCAATGTTTCTTTCATGGCGCTGCCGGAGTTGATGTCAAGGCGCAACCGGGTCCAGGCGGCGGGCGTTTTTTTCAGCAGTGCCAGACTGTCTTCGCGCCTGCGGGTCTCGATCGGCAGCAGGCGAATGCATGGCTCATCTTTGGCATCCCAGAGAATTTCGGTCGGGCACATGGTGGTGCGACCGGCATCGCATGGGAGCAGGCGTTGTTTGAAATCGGAGAAGAACAGGGCGTTGATGGTCTCGGTCTTGCCACGTGCAAATTCGGCGACGAAGGCCAGAATCAGTCTGTCATTCTTGACCGATTCCGCCATGTCGTACAGACGCAGGTCTGTCATGGCATCGGAACTGTCCGTCAGTTCAAGCCAGTCTCTATAATCCGTAATGGTGCCAGCCAGCTGTTCTCGCCACAGTTGATACTCGGCGATTTGCTGTTCGAGGGAATTACTCATGAAGTATCATCGGACGCTGGGGGTAAGTCTTGTCATCAATGTCATAACAGATGCAGCAGCTGGAACTCAAGCGGCGCCACCAGCAACATGAGCAGCAATTGCACCACCATGAATACGACCAGAGGGGATAGGTCGATGCCGCCTAAGTCGGGCAGAGAGCGGCGCAAGGGGGCCAGAAACGGCCGCGTCAGGCTATCGAGGACAGGTGCGAACGGCGCGTGCGGATTGACCCAGCTTAGTACAGCCTGAATGATGACAGCATACAGCAACAGATACAACGTGAGCTTGATCACGCCCAAGCCCGCCATTCCGAGCAAGACGATGAAGACCTGAGGGCCGGCAACCATCAATGGAAAGTCCCTCAGCAAGAGCACCAGCAGTTGCAGCGTGAATTGGGTGGCGAAAGCCAGCAGCAACGATGCGCTATCGATTGCGCCAATGGCGGGAATCAGGCGTCGCACCGGGCGCACTGCGAAGTTGGTCAGCGCCACAATACTCTGCGACAGGGGGTTGTGGAAGGGCGCACGTGTCATTTGCAGCAAGCCTCGCAGCAGAAACGCCAGCGTCAAGAGGCTCAGCAAGGTGTCGAGCAGGAATTCCAGAGCGTGTGCTAGCATTTTCTTAACCTTTAAATGAATAGGATGAACAAGGATCAAGTTACAAAAAAACCTTGTACCTTGTACCTTCAGTCTTTCCCTAATACGTCGCCCAGTTCACGCGAACGTGATGCTGCGGCCTGCACGGCTGCGATGATGGAGCTTTTGACGCCGGCGGACTCCATGGAGCTGAGTGCGCGCTCGGTGGTGCCGCCCTTCGAGGTCACTTGGGTACGCAGGGTGGCGAAGTCTTGCGTGCCATCGGCGGCGAGGCGGGCAGCGCCGAGAAATGTTTCCAGCGCCAGTTGCCGCGATTGTTCTGCTGGCAGTCCCAATTCGGCGCCAGCCTGTTGCATGGCCTCCAGGAAATAGAATACATAGGCCGGTCCGCTGCCTGATAGTGCGGTGACGGCATCCATCTGACCCTCATCCTCCAGCCACAGCGTCATGCCGACCGCTTTCATGACCGATTCTGCCAGCTGGCGCTGCCCGGCAGTGACCGCAGACGCGGCGAACAGGGCAGATATCGCGGCCTGAACCTGCGCTGGTGTGTTGGGCATGACGCGAACCACTGCACCGTAATTGCCAAGCCAGCGGATCAGGTCCTGGCAGCGTACGCCGGCTGCGATGGAGATCACCAGTTGGTGGTCGAGCAGGCTGCCAAGGAAAATGGCGACATCGCGCAATTGCTGCGGTTTGACGGCCAGCACGATGACGTCTGCGTTCGCGGCGGCTGGAAGCTGATCGTAACTTTGTACGCCGAAATCATCTTTTAGCTCGATACGCTTGTCCGCATCCGCTTCGATGACCGTGATGTCGGACGCCGCCTGGCCCCGGGCCAGCAATCCTGTGATCAAGGCGCGCGCCATATTGCCGCCACCGATGAATGAAATTTTCATTGAAACTCCTTAAAAAAACAGTCGCTAGTAGCTAGTCGTTAGTCCTTAGTTGCTGGTAACTAATCGTTAGCGACTAACGGATAACGACTGCTCTTGGGCCAAATATCGCCGTGCCGATGCGCACGATAGTAGCGCCTTCCGTGATGGCTGCGGGGAAATCGTGGCTCATGCCCATGGACAGGGTGTCGAGTGCAAACCGCTGGCTGTTCAGGCTGGCCAACTGTTGACGCAGCATGCCGAACTGCCGGCGTTGCTGTGCTGTGTCATTGCCTGGTGCGGGAATGGCCATCAGGCCTCGAAGCTTTAGTCGTGGCAGGGTGCCGATGGCATGTGCCAACTCGGGAACTTCCAACGGAGTCACCCCTTCCTTACTGGTTTCACCGCTGACATTGACTTCGATGCACACATTAAGCGGCGGCAGGTGATCTGGCCTTGCGTCGTTCAGGCGCTGAGCGATCTTGAATCGAGCGACGCCATGCACCCAGTGAAAATGCTCCGCGATAGGGCGCGTCTTGTTACTCTGGATTGGACCGATGAAATGCCATTCAATCGGCAGGTCGACAAGGTCCTTCATTTTATCTAGGGCTTCCTGCAGGTAATTCTCGCCGAAAGCATGCTGCCCGGCCGCCCAGGCCTCGCGAATCCTCGCCGCAGGCTGGGTTTTGCTGACAGCGAGCAGGTGCACTTCATCCGCTGTCCGTCCGGCAGTTTGTGCCGCCTGCTGGATGTGGAGTTGGATTGCTTGCACGCGCTCTGAAATTGAGGTCATAATCTGCCGGGTAAAGTTGATTTTTTCCGTCTCGAAAAATTATATCAGGGGAAGCTTGATGGACGTTTCTGATTTGCTGGCGTTTTCGGTAAAAAATAAGGCATCCGATTTGCACTTGTCCGCCGGATTGCCACCTATGATCAGGGTTCACGGTGATGTGCGCAAGATCAACATGCCGGCGATGGATCACAGTCAGGTACACGATATGGTGTACGACATCATGAGCGATGGCCAGCGCAAGTTTTACGAAGAAAATCTGGAATGCGATTTTTCCTTCGAGATTCCCAATCTGGCGCGTTTCCGGGTCAATGCATTCAACCAGAGTCGTGGTGCGAGCGCAGTGTTCCGTACCATTCCGTCTACGGTGCTGACGTTGGAACAGTTGGGTTGTCCCGCCATTTTCAAGGAGATCGCCGCGACGCCGCGCGGCATCGTGCTGGTTACGGGGCCGACCGGTTCAGGCAAGTCCACTACGCTGGCGGCAATGGTCGATTATATCAATGAAAATGATCCCAGCCATATCCTCACTGTCGAGGACCCGATCGAATTTGTGCACAAGTCCAAGAAGTGCCTGATCAACCAGCGCGAGGTGGGCCCGCATACTTTGTCGTTTGCTAATGCGTTACGCTCGGCACTCCGCGAAGATCCTGACGTGATCCTGGTGGGGGAAATGCGTGATCTTGAAACGATACGCCTCGCCCTGACTGCGGCTGAAACGGGCCACCTGGTGTTCGGCACCTTGCATACCTCATCGGCCGCCAAAACCGTTGACCGGATCGTGGATGTGTTTCCGGCTGCGGAAAAGGAAATGGTGCGTTCGATGCTGTCCGAATCGCTGCGCTGCGTCATCTCGCAAACTCTTCTCAAGACCAAGGATGGTATGGGTCGTGTGGCCGCACATGAAATCATGATCGGCACCCCCGCTATCCGTAATCTGATCCGGGAGAACAAGGTGGCGCAAATGTACTCGGCGATTCAGACCGGACAGAACGTGGGTATGCAGACGCTGGATCAGAATCTGCAGGATTTAGTGAAGCGCAATATCATCTCTCCCGCCGAAGCGCGCGGCAAGGCTGCCAACAAGGATGCCTTCCTCGGTGGCTAGTCAGACAAAAGGAATGTGAACTCATGGACCAGAGCGCTGCGGAAAAATTCGTTTTCGACCTGCTACGCCTGATGTTGGCGAAGAATGCATCCGATCTGTTTATTACGGCGGGATTCCCGCCCGCACTTAAAGTGGATGGCTCACTGAAACCGGTCAGCAACCAAACCCTGACTTCGCAGCAGTGCAAGGAAATTTGCCGTTTTATCATGAACGACAAGCAGGCCACTGAGTTTGATTCCAGCAGCGAATGCAATTTCGCCATCAGCTTGCCAGGCCAGGCGCGCTTCCGTGTCAACGCCTTCGTGCAACGTGGCTGTGCGGGCCTCGTAATTCGAACTATCACTAACAAGATTCCACGCTTCGACGAACTGGGATTGCCGCTGGTGCTCAATGAAATCGCCATGACCAAACGGGGTCTCGTGATTTTTGTTGGCGGTACCGGGTCTGGAAAATCGACGTCACTGGCGGCGATGGTGGGGTATCGTAATGAGAATAGTTTTGGTCACATCATCACGATTGAAGACCCGATTGAATTCGTGCACGAACACAAGAACTGCATCGTGACCCAGCGTGAGGTCGGGGTCGATACCGAAAGTTGGTCATCCGCACTGAGAAACACCTTGCGCCAGGCGCCGGACGTGATTCTGATTGGCGAAATTCGCGATCGCGAAACCATGGACTATGCGGTGGCCTTTGCAGAAACTGGCCACCTGTGTCTTGCCACCCTACACGCCAACAGTACCAATCAGGCGCTGGATCGCATCATCAATTTCTTCCCGGAAGAGCGCAGACACCAGTTGCTGATGGATTTGTCGCTCAATGTACGAGCCTTCGTGTCGCAGCGTTTGATTCCAAAGAAGGGCGTCAAGGGTCGGGTGCCAGCCGTCGAAATCATGCTTAATTCACCGCTGATTTCTGATCTCATCTTCAAGGGCGACGTGCACCAGATCAAGGAGATCATTGCCAAGTCACGTGAATTAGGCATGCAGACTTTCGATCAGTCCCTGTTTGAGTTGTATGAGACTGATCAGATTACCTATGAAGATGCCTTGCGCAATGCAGATTCGGTCAATGACATCAGACTGAAGATCAAGTTGGAAGGGCGTGAGGCTAAGGAGAAAGATCTGTCTGCGGGATTGGATCACCTGGGCATTGTGTAGGGTGATGACATTTCAAACTTAAACATCTCTTTATCTTGTATTTGGCACCCAAAGCGAGTCTAATTCAACGAGGGTGATCAGCTATAGATTTTGATTGCCACTCGCTGTTATATCGATGGAGGGCGCATGACGCGCAAAAAACAGAATGTCATTGTCATCACGTATGCTGACCGACAATTGATCGAGGATGAGCATGCCCACCTGGCAAGACTCCTTTGCGACTTGTGTGATGTATGTTCCGCCCCTGCGTTAGATGTCGATTGTCAGCTTTGTAGCCGCGAAAAAGTCGCGTCCTGTCAGGGTCGCCTACCCTCTTTTTTCCATGATTTCCGTGAATTCGCAAACGCACACTTTGAACACGAGGAGAAAATCGCGGCCAGCATTAAGTCCTCATCGACTGATGGCATGAATCTCAAACTGCATCGACAAGCGCATGCAAATTTAATGCGTGAAATCAATCAGTTGATACAGGAGTCCAGTGCCATGAACCTGCAAGGCAATGTCAGGCGTGCGATTCGACACTTCCACCAGTTGATCCTAGACAAGTTTGGTGAGCACACCGGCCTGTTTGATGATCCCATGCTGCTTAATCCATGAATCAGTGACCCACGATCCTGATTGTGGACGACAATCGACACAATCGGGACGTCGGTTCGATGGAAAAGCAGGCTCTAAGCCGAATAGATGCTTCTCTCGTCGCAAACCCGACTCAGCATCAACGCAATTATCTGATTTCGGTCAGCACCTTGACATTCTTCAGTTCCATGCCGGGACTGACATACCCAATCGCTCCTGAGACCTTTTGTACGAACACCAGCACGGCATTGTCCGATTCTTGTACCAGTGGTGGCGTCAAGCCTTTGGCATGTGCTTTATCCCAATAGGCGGCTTGCGTGGATGGTTGCTGCTTGAGCACCCGTCTTGAAAATATGGAACGTGCATTGCTGCCCGCCTCGCGATTTACCGGGATAATTCTCGAGCCATCATCCCAGGTCTTCGTGATCAGCAGATAGATGTCAGACAGTTCCATCGTGGTCAGTGATTTGACGTTGACATTGGGATTGGCAATGACGATCAGGAGCGCCGGTTTTGGCAACGGCGCTGGCTTTGGTGTGACAACCACGGGCGCTGGCGTGGGGGGTGGTGTAAAGAGACTGCATCCGCATAGCAATAATGCTAGGACCAACAGGGTGCTTGATGCTTTCAACTCGAAACGACAAGTTTTTCCTGGGTCTGCAATTGTATTTAGTGGTGTCAATGCCATGCCTGATGTGGTTTCCCTGGTCGTTCTGATGATTTGGGTGCGCCGTGTAATTATAATTGGAGACTTGATCTAAAGGGGCGGTTGTTTATATTTTGATCTTCTTGACTTATTAAAGCGTAGGAGGATACTGGTTTCATAGGCAGAAGTGAATTCCCAAGGTAAAAACGGGGAGAGTGATGATGGCTATAACCGTAAGCAGCATGACAAGTATTGCGATGTTCAACCAGGGTTTGGGTGTTCATACGGCGACGCAGGGAAGTCAGACAGGCAACGCGCTTTTACTGGCAAGTCAGCGTATGGGACAGAAACTGGATTCAGCCAACGTGCAATTGTCCTCCATGGGTCAGATCAGTTCGGGCTTTGCAAATTTGCAGGTGGCGAGCAAGGCACTGGCCAGTCCTGCCAAGACTGCTACCTCTGCAGATATTGTGAGTGCGGTGAAAAATTTTGCCACTGCATTTAATGCAGCCACAAAAACTGTTTCAACGGCGCTTAATGGCGCTGGTAATGGAGCAGGTGTTCTCGCGAATGATATTCATGTCCGTTTTGCCAGTAACGACCTGAAAGGCGTCCTGTCATCCGGCAGCAACACGGCGGATCTGAACAAGATTGGCGTCAGTATGAACAAGGATGGCACACTGTCAGTTAATACAAAGACACTTCAGTCTGCCATCCAGGCCAACCCGAATGCCGTTAATGACACGCTGGCAAAAATTGGCCAGCAGGCGGCGCAGGTTTCAGCCAAGGATTTGGCTGGCACCGGGAATGTTGGTGGCGCGGTCAATTCCCTGAGTGCGAGCGTCAAGGCCTTGCAGAGCCAGTCCGTGGCACAACAGAAACTGGCGTCTGGCTCCCTGACGGTCCAGTCGCCGGTTGCAAATATCGGGAACATGGCAGGCAGTCTCGCGTCCTACATGCAGATATTTTCTTTGTGAAGAAAGAGGTTACGTGATGAAAAAATCAACCTTACCGGGTATCTCTCTGGCAGCGAACGATGTCAAGGTGGACATCAAGGGATTCTTGCCATTGGCTGATGGAATGACGGAGGTAGTAAATGCCCGCCGTCGCACCGACATTACCCCTGCCAGTCGGGCTTATGATAGTTCAATGTACCCACCAACTTCTCCAAAAATGCATGAGCTACTTGAGCGGCAGATTGCGCCTCCCTCCAGCCGGAAGTAATTTCCCCGGATCTCCAGTCCAGGATTTACCACCCCGGCAAGCTGCAAAATGTCACTGATGAAATACGTTTTTATCAGGAGCAACAGCAGATCTTGTTCTCCTGTTCGACAATGGATGCACGAACTTCCTAGGCTACCTGTTTGGCAGGGCGTTGCCGCCGCAAGAATTTGAGGTGATGATCGAGGTCGTTTAATGAGCAGGCAGATTCCTGCTACTAGCAGCTGGCCTTCTCATTCCGGTTAAATACAAGCTTCCCTTGTACCAGCGTGCATCGCACGCGGCCAGCCAGTTCCAACCCCAGGAATGGCGTGTTCTTGCCCTGACTCAATAGATGTTTTGCTTCAATGGTCCAGTATTCATCCGGGTTGAAAATGCAGACGTCGGCGTTTGCCCCCAGGCTAAGGTGGCCGGCAGCTATGCCCAGAATCGCGGCCGGGGTGACGGTGACGCGGGAAATTGCATCGGGCAGGCTGATCCCGCTGGCTGCGGCCCATTTCAAAGTAAGTGGCAGCAACAGTTCGAGGCCAGTTGCGCCAGCTTCAGCCTCGGCAAAGGGCAGCAGCTTGGCATCATCATCGACTGGAGTATGATCGGAGCAGACGGCGTCGATGTCACCCTGACCAAGTCCTTGACGTAGTGCATCGAGATCGCGTTGCGTGCGCAGCGGTGGCTTCAAGTGGCAGTTGGCGTCGAAGAAGCCGATGTCATGTTCGGTCAGGTGCAGGTGGGTGGCTGTGATGTCGCAGGTGACGGCCAGGCCTTGCTTGCGGGCTACGCGAATCATCTCCACGCCCTCGCGGGTTGAGAGGCGACACAGATGAATCCGGGCACCGGTTTCGACAGCCAGTCGCAGGATGGTGGACAGGGCGACTGCTTCCGCTGCGGCCGGAATACCCGCCAGTCCCAGGCGTGAGGCGATTTCGCCATCGTGTGCCACGCCATCACGGGCCAGGTGGAAGTCCTCAGGGCGCAGCCATACGGTGTAGTCGAAAGTGGCGGCATATTGCATGGCACGCCAAAGAACGCGTGTATCAGTGATCGCGTTGTCTGCCTGGAAGAAACCGACGCAACCGGCTTCGGTCAGTTCGCACATTTCGGTCAGCTGTTTTCCTTCTAGTTGACGCGTCAGTGCGCCCAACGGGTAAACATGCGCCAGATTGAGCTGTTTGGCGCGATGTTTAAGCATTTCCACTAGCCCCGGTTCATCCAGTACCGGATCGGTATCCGGCGGACAGGCCAAGCTGGTAATGCCACCGGCCACCGCTGCCAGCAACTCACTCTCCAGCGTGGCCTTGTATTCGAAGCCAGGTTCGCGCAGGCGGGCGGACAGGTCAACGAGGCCAGGACAGACAACGAAGCCGGTGGCATCGATGGTCTGGGCGGCGACGAAACCCTGCGGTGCCAGACCCACTCCGACAATCTTGCCGGCAGCAATAAACAGGTCCTGCAGTGCGTCGATGTTATTCTGCGGGTCAATCAGGCGGCCATTCTTGATGTGGATTTTCATGCGGGCTCCGTGTTTCCAGCCAGAATACTCATCACCGCCATGCGCACCGCGATGCCATAGGTCACCTGAGGGAGGATGACGGATTGAGGGCCGTCGGCCACGATGGATTCAATTTCTACGCCACGGTTCATTGGGCCCGGATGCATGACGATGGCGTTAGGTCTGGCTAGTTCCAATTTTTCCTGTGTCAGGCCATAGCACTTGAAATATTCCTGTGGCGAGGGCAGTAGCGCGCCCGTCATGCGTTCGTTCTGCAGTCGCAGCATCATGATCACGTCTACGTCTTTCAAGCCTTTTCGCATGTCGTGATAGACCTGTACGCCCAGTTTCTGGACTTCAGGCGGCAGTAGGGTCTTAGGTGCGATGACGCGCACTTCCGGTACCCCTAGCGTGGTCAGGGCATGAATTTCCGAGCGTGCGACGCGTGAGTGCAGCACATCACCGACGATGGCGACTCTCAGATTATGCATGTCCGGTTTGTAGCGGCGGATGGTGAATACGTCCAGCAAGCCCTGCGTTGGATGTGAGTGGCGGCCATCGCCGGCATTGATGACGTGAATTTGCGGGTCGACGTGGCGGGCGATGAAGTGTGCGGCACCGGACTGTGAATGCCGCACCACGAACATGTCAGCGTGCATGGCAATCAAATTATCCACGGTGTCGAGGATGGTTTCGCCCTTGGCTTGCGACGAGGTGCCGACATTGAGGCTGACGACATCCGCTGACAGGCGCTTGGCGGCCAACTCGAAGGTGGTGCGGGTGCGGGTGCTGTTCTCGAAGAAGATGTTGCAAACGGTTTTTCCCCGTAGCAACGGAACTTTCTTGACTTCGCGCTCGGATACACCGGCAAAGGATTCGGCGGTATCAAGGATGCGGGTGAGTATGGAACGCGGCAAGCCTTCGATGGAGAGCAGATGCTTGAGTTGGCCGTTGCTGTCGAGTTGAGGGTTGTTCATGCGGAAAACCAGTTGACGGAATTGACAGGAATCCTGGGATTAAAAGGATTTTTTTCAAGACAAGTACGCATCAATTTTCTCTTGTTCGAGTGCGAGAGTTTAATCTGGATCATCCTGGCCATGCTTTTATTTGCCTTCAACCAGTCTCAGCGTGAACCGCCCTTGTTCGTCACGTAGAAGTTCCATGTTCTGACGGGCTTCGAGGTCGATCTTGAAACCGACAATCTGCGCCTCAACCGGCAGTTCACGCCCGCCACGATCGACCAACACGGCTAGTGAGATCTTGTCCGGCCGTCCGTAGTCGAACAATTCGTTCATCGCTCCGCGCAGTGTACGCCCGGTATACAGCACGTCGTCGACCAGAATGACATGGCGCCCCTCTATCTCAAACGGAATGTTGGAAGGCTTGGTCTGCGGGTGCAGGCCGATGCGGCTGAAATCGTCGCGATAAAAGGAGATGTCCAGCGATCCCAAGGGAATGTCGCCGCCCAGCATGACTTGCAGGCGCTCCGCCAGCCAAGCGCCGCCACTGTGGATGCCCACCAGCACGGTGTTATCCGCCAGTAGCGGATGGATGCGGTCGGCCAGGATGGCCAGCAATTGTTCGGCGTCAGGCAGTTGCATGCGATTCCTTCATTGCGCCATGATCCAGATAGCTCTGTAAAATCAGTTGTGCTGCAACCTGGTCCAGCATCGGTTTCTGTCCGCGCCCGCCAATGCCAGCATCTTTTAATGACTGGCTGGCCTCTACCGAGCTCAGGCGCTCGTCCACCAGAGCCACCGGCAGGTTGAAGCGGCCATGCAGGCGGTTGGCGAATTTTCTGCACAAACGGGACAGTTCGTGTTCTGTGCCGTCCATGTGGCTGGGAAGGCCGACCACCAGTTGCGATGGCTGCCATTCGGCGATCAGCGTGCCTATGGTCTTGAATCGTTCGTCCGTGCCTTCGGCATCGATGGTGAGCAGGGGGTGAGCTATCTTGATGATGGTGTTGCCGACCGCCACCCCGATGCGCCGCTCGCCGAAGTCGAAGGCCAGGAGTGTGTCAGGCATGCCCGGCCTCATCGGACAGGGACGCGAAATCGACGCCGAGGAGGTGCATGGCCGCACCCAGCTTCTGGTCAAAAGGCAGGTCGAAGATGACTGAATCTTCCGCCTCCACCGAAAGCCAGGCATTTTGTGCCAGTTCGGACTCTAGTTGGCCCGCCGTCCAGCCGGCATAGCCCAGCGTAATCAGCATCCTCTGCGGCCCCGCCCCGTGCGCACTAGCCTCAAGAATGTCCCGTGAGGTGGTGAGCGCAGTATCGGCGTTGACAGCGATTGAGGATTGCCACTGGCCTATTGGCTGGTGCAAAACGAAACCGCGTTCGATCTGCACCGGGCCACCAAAGTGCACCGGGGATTGTCCCAGCCTTTCGTCGGAGAGTTCCAGATTGATCTGGTCAAACAGTTCGGTGAGGGTCATTTCGATGGGACGGTTGATGACAACACCCATGGCACCCTGTTCGTTATGTTCGCAGATATAGGTGAGCGAGCGGGCAAAATAGGGGTCCGTCATGGCCGGCATGGCGATCAGGAAGTGCCCGGTAAGGTTGACGTTTTCCACAGTGGTGATTATCTCATAAACCGGTTAAAAACGGACTGAGCCGCCAATATGCTCCAAGATGGTAAGATATTTCCAAGGCATAATATTTAAGTCCATGGTTTGCAACTAATGGTGTTTCTAATGGGTTCATTGGTTTTTCTTGGCGTCTTGGTGGTTCATACAGGCTCAAGATAGCCGGTCACTTCCAGCCCGAAGCCTGCCATGCTTGGCATCTTGCGTGGCGTCGCCAGCAGCTTCATTTTCTTGACGCCGATGTCGAGCAGAATTTGCGCTCCGATGCCATAGTCGCGTAGGTCCTGCTTCGAGCGCACCGGTTCGTCGGCATGCAGGATACGGTCTACCAGCTGTTGCCCGTCTTCATTGCGGCGCAACAGGATCATGACGCCGCATTCGCTGCCGGATATGGTTTTCATGGCATCCAATACATTCCATGAATGGCTGCGGTTGCTGGCATCGAGCAGGTCAAACACTGATAGCGGTTCATGCACGCGCACCAGGACTTCTCTATCCGCCGTCGGCTCTCCCTTGATCAGGGCCAGATGCGTTTCGTTGCTGGTGATATCGTAATAAGCAATCAACTGCAGGGTGCCGTAAGGCGTTGTGATGATGCGCATCGCCGCCCGTTCGACTAGCCGTTCAGTCTGGCTACGGTGGGCGATGAGGTCTCTGATGGTGCCGATTCTGAGTTCATGCAATTCGGCGAATAGAAGCAGATCTGGCAGTCGCGCCATGCTGCCATCTTCTTTGAGGATTTCGCAGATGACGCCAGCCGGTTCCAGGCCGGCCAATTGCGCTAGGTCGCAGCCAGCTTCGGTATGTCCGGCGCGCGCCAGTACGCCACCATTTTGTGCCATCAGCGGAAAAATATGGCCGGGACTGACGATGTCGGATGGTCGCGCGTCGCGAGCAACTGCGGCCTGTACGGTACGGGCACGGTCAGCGGCAGAGATGCCGGTGCTGACGCCGGTGGCGGCTTCGATTGATACGGTGAAGTTAGTACCCATGTGTGCGCCGTTGTCGCGCACCATTAGTGGCAGGTTCAGGATGCGGCAACGTGGCTCGGTGAGCGTGAGGCAGATCAGACCGCGGCCGTGACGTGCCATGAAATTGATGGCCTCCGGCGTGACGAATTGCGCAGCAAGCACTAGGTCGCCCTCGTTTTCCCTGTCTTCTTCATCCACCAAGACCACCATGCGGCCCTGGCGAATATCTTCGATAATGTCGTGAATCGGGCTGATCAAGCAGCTTCCCCTTTGGTTTTTTTCTGCCGTCATGAGATCAGTCAGTTATGTGTGCAACGAGAGTCACGCGTAGAGGCGTTGTTGAGCGCTATTCAGTGCGGGCGTGCCTAATTAAAGTCGGATTTCATTTTTAGCATGACTCTTTCAGATCAGATTCTATCATCATGGCTCCTTGATATTAACCTGATGAAGAGAAGGGGGCTTGATTCAAGACTAAGGCAACGGGTAGGATCTGCAGTCGAAAGGTGGTTCAGATGCTGCTGTAGTATCCCGATAATAAGGCTATAGAGCACCAATTAACGCGAGATAAAATATCAGGTTACAGGGGATAAAAGTCGATTTTTCATTGGTGAAAACTTTTGGATTAATAAACATAAATAACCTAAGATAGTGTCGTCACGAGATAGTAAAAAACAGTCATAATTGAGCCTTCGCTACAAAATGGCGCAAATGAATGACCAAATCAGCCCTGAGAAGACACGACATTACTGATCGCACATGGAAGTTGCTGGAACCACACCTCCCTGGGCGTGAGGGTGTATGGGGTGGAAGAGCAAAAGACAATCGCCTGTTCATTAACGCGGTGTTCTGGATATTACGCACAGGCGCGCCATGGCGTGATTTACCCACCGAGTACGGGGATTGGAAAAACACCCACAGACGGTTTACGCGCTGGCGTGATGCGAGGGTGTGGGAAAAATTGCTGGAGCAGTTGGTGACCGATGTTGATTACGAGTGGCTGATGATTGATGCCAGCCACATCAAGGTGCATCCACACGCAGCGGGAGCCAGGAGAGGCAACCAGGATATGGGGCTTACAAAAGGGGGCTCAATACAAAGCTGCACCTGGCCGTGGATGCGCATGTTATGCCGATCCGAGTACTTGTCACGGCAGGTACCACAGCAGATTGCTGCTGCGCTGGCAAACTTATTGAGGGATTGACTGCAGAGAATCTCTTGGCGGACAAGGGTTACGACAGCGACGCGATTGTTGAGCAAGCAACACAGCATGGCATGAATGCGCAGATTCCGCCTCGAAAGAACAGGAAGGAGCAGCGAGAGTATGACAAAGACCTCTACAAACTACGGCATCTGGTGGAAAACGCCTTTTTGCATCTCAAGCGATGGCGGGGAATTGCGACTCGCTATGCAAAATGCACCTCGTCGTTTCTTGCCGCCGTCCATATTCGCTGCATCGCGCTGTGGGCATCCATCTTGTGACGACACTATCTAGTCATACAGGAAAGATCCGTTCAATCAGCCCTGCTGAGGTCAGGCCGTAAGCCGGGGTTGCTCTTACGAATGGCAATGGTCGCTGCGGCAGAGCAGTTTCCACTGGCCTGGTTTTCTGTTGAAACCGAGGCGGCATTGGCACAGGATTCACTGACCACAACGACAGGATTTAGCACCAGGTTTGGCTGGACTGGTTTGAGTGTCAGCGCGGAGGCATTGCCTGCGGCCTGACTGAAGACATAGTTCGATGCCACCAGACCGCCGCCGTTGATGGCATACAGGCCGGGGTTGCTGGCGGCGTTGACCAGTGTAGTCCAACTCAAGGTTCCGCTGGTGGCGTTGTTCAAGGCGTCACCCGGCACCAGACCCTGCACCGTGCCAGACAGGCCGCTCGGCATCTGTCCGCTATAAACGCTGGCTGGTGTGGCGGTGTAGTAAAGAGGAGCCGGAGTGATATGGGCGGTGATGGTCTCGCCCGCAGATAAATGATAATTACTGGCGAGCCCCGTGCCATCGCTCAGAGCGATACTGTTGACCGTGACCAGGTTGGCTGTCACCACGTCCTTGCTATTAAATGTCGCGCTGCCGTCGACATTGAGTGTTTCCCCGTTTAGCAATCCGCCTGTGATGGAGAGTGTCGCTGCCGCCGTAGTATTGCCGTTGTATATCTTGTTGGGCGCGGTAACGGTAGCGGTCAAGGTGGCCGGGTTGATGTGGGCGACGGCGGTCTCTCCCGCAGCCAAATAATAATTAGTGGCGAACCCGGTGCCGTCGGCGAGCGTGAGCCCGCCCAAGCCGGTCAGGTAATTGGTCGCATTGTCAGCGACGTTCTTGCTGTAGGCCGTGGCCATCCCGGCACCGCTCATGGCAAGAGTCTCGCCGTTGACGCCGCTCGCCGTGATCTGGCCACCAGCAAAGCTGGTGGTGCCGTCGTAGGTCTTGGCTGCGGCAAGGGTTGCCGTGGCGCGGCCAATCGTCAGATTGCCATGAATAAGATTGGTGAAGTCGTAATTGGTCGCCGTCAGATTTCCAGCCCCGACCGTGATTGTCGAAGAGCCGACATTGGTGGTGGCGTTGGCCTGAGTCATCGCCGTGCCGAAACCACCGAAGCCTGCCGCGCTAGCCGTGCCCTCGCCGTTGACGAAGCCGGTCACTGTCGTCGTGAATACTGGATTGGTGGCACCATAGATCCTCGTCTTATCGTCTGCTGCCACCGTCAGGTGTGTCTTGTTGATGGTGAGCGTGCCATCAACCAGATTGGAGAAACTGTAATTGCTCGCCGCAAGCGTGCCCTGGGTCACGGTGATTGGAATGGCTCCAACATTGGTCAAGGAATTCGCCGTGGTGGCAAGTGTTGGCACGCCGCTCACGCCCGAAGTGCCAAACACTTCGCCGCCGACGAAACCGGTGATGCTGGCCGTCAAGGCAGGGTTGGCCTCACCATAGAACCGACTCTGGTTATAAGACGTGACCGTCAACTGGGTCTTGTTGACAGTGTAGTTATTTCCAGACGTGTATCCGGCAAAGCTATAGTTTCCGAGATCTACTCCGTCGAGGGTACCGGAAGCCGTCTGTGTGTAGTTTCCGACAGTGAGATTGTTGCTGGTGCTCAAGTTTGGTGCCGTGTAGTTGACACTTGTCGCGCTCGACACATGATCAGTTCCAACAATATTGCTGAATGATACCGCGCCAGGATTAAGCGAACTTCCATAGGTCGAATTTCCTGCAGAAATGCCAGTGGCAATAAGGGCAAGCTTATCCACTGTCAGTGTGCCATTGACATAGTTCAGACTGTAGTTGTTACTCGTGAGTCCGCCGGGGATGATACTGTAGTTGCCGGCGTTTACTGCACTCTGACTGCTGCCGCCGTAGACGAGCGAACCACCGAGCACGCTACTGGTCTCGCCATTGACGAAGCTAATGTAAGCGAAGCCGTTACCCCCACTGTAGGACAGGCCGTTGTAGGTCTTGCAGGCGTCAACGGCGGTGACGGTCAGTGGCGCCTGACCCACGCTCAGGGTACCGCTGACAGTCCCGATGAGGTAACCCTGCTGACTGGAATACAGTCCCACTGGGGTGATGGTGTAACTATTGGCATTAATGGCGCCTTGCGCACTGCCGCCGTAACTCAGCGAGCCAAGCAGGCTGGCGCCGGCAACGGAATAAGTGACGCCGTTGCCACCGAAATAAGCGAGGCCATCATAGGTTTTGACAACGCCGTTGGCCGTCACTGTGAGCGGCGTCATGAAAGACTGTAACAGTGGATAGGTGCGGCTGTCGTAGATGGCCCAGATACTGCCGAAGTTCCAGTTCGGACTCGGATTCGCGTTGCTATTGGCCGCAGTACTTGAGGTAAAGTTGGTACCGGTCATCATGTCGGCAGTGACCATGCCGTATCCACCGGCACTGGTATTCCGACCGGACGTGGTCTTGTCCCAGAAGCTGTTAGTGACCGTTCCCGTGTTATCTCCCACCAGGCCGCCAAAGTTGGAAAAACCGGTCACGGCTCCCGCTGAATAGCTGTTGCTGATGCTGCCCAGGTTTTGCCCCGCTAACCCACCTATGTGGAAGAGTCCAAAGGGGATGTTGCCTGTCGCATAGCTGTTGCTGATCGCGCCAATTGCGTCATTGGCTCCCACCAGACCACCGCTGTACTGTGAGGCGAAGATATTGCCGGTCGCGTAGCTGTTACTGATATTGCCCGCGTTGTAACCCGCCAGTCCGCCGACCCAGGCATTACCAAGAGAGATGGCTGAGCCGAGATTGCCGGTGGCGTAGCTATTGCTGATTCCTCCCAAGTTGAATCCCACCAGATCACCGCCCCAGGTGTTAACAAACACGCTGCCTGTCGCATAACTGTTCGTCACCGTGCCGTCACTTTCACCTGCCAGAGCGCCGACGTTGTATTTTCCAGTGACACTACCGCCGACCAAGCCGACATTGCTCAGTGTTGCCGCAGCGCTTGCATTGCCGAATAATCCGACATAGCTTGCCAATGGATAGTTGATGGTGAGCCCGCTGATGGTGCGACCCATTCCGTTGAAACTGCCTGTAAAGGGTCTAGCGGAACTACCGATCGGCACGAAGCCCGAACTTCCCCACACGCTGCTGCTGTTGCCCGTAGCCGACGCATCGATGTTGGACCCCAGCGTATAGCTTGCGCCCAGCGCCATTTCCATCAACTGCAACTGGCGTGCGCTGTAAATGGTGGTCGAGTATTCCGACGCCTGCATCGGCAACGTCGCACCCGCCGCACCGCCCGCGTTGTTCAGGGTTCCATCGACATCCACGATGACCCAGCCGGCTCCACCTGGTGTCGTGGTAAATGTCAAGCTAGGGAAACTGGATGCACTGTGCAACTGTGCGGTGGTGAGGCCCGTTGTGCCGCTCGCGACACCTGTTCCAACACAACTCGCATTCACGCTGGTATTGCAATAACTAGTGCTGACGATGGCACCCCAGTTGGCGGGATTGCCGTTGCCGCCCAGCAACCCACCCACGTTGCTGGTTCCGGTAACGCTGCCAGTGGCGAAACTGTGGTCGACATAGCCAAGGTCAGTGTCGTAGCCCATTAATCCGCCGACGAAGTTGGTACCTACCACGTTCCCCGTGGCGTAGCTGTTGCTGACCGTGGTACTGCTGCCATAAGATCTACCCACCAGTCCGCCGGTGAATTGGGTGCCAGTCACGTTGCCGGTGGCATAGCTGTTGTTGATGGCGGCGATACCGATGCTGTCGTCGAGTATCCCCACCAGACCGCCGGTATAGTTGCCACCACCAAACGAGCTCACGTTGCCGGTGGCGTGGCTGTTGGTAATGGGGCCACCGTCATCTCCAACCAGTCCGCCGACGTAGCAGCAGCCGTTAACGTTACCGCTGGCGAAACTGTTGTTGATCGCGCCATGGCTGTAGTAGTTGTTCCCGACCAGACCGCCGACATAGACGTAACCGCTGACGCTGCCAGTGGCGTAGCTGTTGCTGATGCTGCCGGTGCTGTAGCCCACCAGACCGCCTGCCATCATGTTGGAAAAGACGGTGATGGGTGTGCTGACGCTGGCCGTGGCGTAGCTGTTGTTGATGGTGCCGGCATTCCTTCCAGCGAGGCCGCCGACGTAGCTGTACCCGTAGACGCTGCCGCCGACGATACCAAGATTCGTGATGGTGCTGCTGCTTGAAACGTTGCCAAACATGCCGACATTGCTGGCCCAGGGCAGGTTAACGCTGATGTTGTTGATGGTATTTCCGGCGCCGTCGAATTCGATGCCAGAAAACTTTGGTATGTAGAGGCCGGGATCAGACGTGAGGTCGATGTTACCGATGAGACGGAACTTGTAGCTCGTGTTGTCGGCGAAGCCCAGTAGATCTTTCAGGCCTTGAGCGCTGCTGATGCCGTAGTAACCAGTGCCGGCGTTGAAAGGCAGGCTGGTTGCGTAGTTGGCGATGTTGAGTACCATGCTGTGGCTCAGCCAGTCCTGATACTGGGCATCATACAAACCACCCAGGGTCACGGCATGGCTACCGCTGATGGTCGTGTTGTCGACATCGTAATACGAGTTGGTGAAGCTGCCGTTGCCGACCAGAGCAGTGAAATTGCTGGTGCCAGTTACGCTGCTACCACTGACGTAACTGTTACTGACCGTACCGGCACTGGATCCTGCCAGGACGCCAACATTGCTGGCACCGCTGACGCTGGCGCCAGTCACGCCCAGATTGGTCACTACAGCGCCGCTGGGCAGACTGGCAAAGAGTCCCAGGCTGGCCGTGTAATTCAGGTTCAGGCTGAGATTGCTGATGCTATAGCCGGCACCGTCAAAAGTACCAGCGAAATAAGGAATGTTGAGGCCGGCCGCGCCGATAAGATCGATGCTGCCGGTCAGGCGGAACTTGAGAGCCGCATTGTCGGTAAATCCCAGCAGGTCTTTCATGCCCTGCGCGCCGTTAATCAGGTAATAACCGGCATTGCCGCCGCTACCCGGGGCCAGGCTCGCGTAGTTGGCAATATTAAGCATTTGGCCGTTGCCGATCCAGTCCTGATACTGTGCATCGTACAAGCCACCCAAGGTCACGGCATGGCTGCCGTTGATGGTCAATGTATCGATGTCGTAGTGAGAGTTGCTGACCGTGCTGGTGGCGGAACCTACCAGACCGCCGGTGTAACTGGTGCCCGTCACGTTGCCTGTCGAATAGCTGTTGCTGATCGCCCCGTAGCCATATCCCACCAGGCCACCGACATAACTCGTGCCGCTGACGCTGCCGGTGGCGGAACTGTTAATGATCGTGTTGCCGTAGCCAACCAGATCTCCGACATACGACAAGCCAATCACGCTGCTACCGACCAGCCCGACATCGCGGAGAATTGAGGTAGCCTGGCCGAAGAGGCCGACATAATTTGTGGCTGGCCGGTTGATGGTGAGATTGGTGATGGTGTGGCCGAGACCGTTAAAGATGCCGGAGTAGGAGGTGATGGGCAGGAATCCTGCCAGGGCGTTCCAGGTATTGGTGATGCTGGCGTCGATGTCGGTGCCCAGCGCGTAGTTGCGGGAAAGATTGCCACTCATGCCCTGCAGGTCGCTGCCGGTAACGCTGCCGGCGGCTCCCAGGCTTGATATGACGGTGAAGGCTTTGGCCACCCCATTCGACCCTAGATTGGTACTGAAGTTGGATCCTGCCGGAAGATTGACCTTGACCCCGTTGGCGAGATTGTAGGTACTGAGGTTGCCTGCCGCAACCACACCCTGGCCATATAGCAGGGCAAGGCCGGCGCCCCCAGAGCCGTTCAAGTTGGCGTTGATGTTGATGTTGTTCTGGGCGTTGAGCGTGAGCGTGTTGGCCGACCAGGACACCACATCGTTGACATTGACGTTGCCCGCCGTGCCGCTCGAACCTGCACTGCTGACGATGGTCACGGGTCCGCCGCCCAAGTTGCTGCCTAGGGTCGATCCCATCATGTCGCCACCACTGGCGGCGATGATGAAGTCTACCGGGTCAATCAACCAGTTGCCGGCCTTACCCGTGGCGGACGAGGTGCTAACTCGGGTGTCACCAGCGACATGCACATGCGCGGCAGAAGTCTCGATGAAGCCACCGTTGCCACCAGTTGGCGCCGATGCATTGAGCGTGCCACCGACATTGACGGATCCCGCCTCCATGCCGCCCAGCAAGATGATGTAACCATTTTTGTTCTCGACGTTACGCGCCTCGATGAAGCCGCTATTATTAACCACACTGGCGAGCAGGGAGTTTTTTGCCCCGGCCGTCATGACTACATGGCCGCCGTCTGCCTCTATCAGTTGACGGTTCTCGACCAGACTGGTTAGTAAGCTCTGGTCAATCTGCATGTGAACCAGTGTGTTGCCACTGAAAGTCAGTGTCGCAGCGCTGCCAGCGCCTAGTGCCACGGTACCGAGTCGGGCGCTGATAGTTCCCTGATTGCTGACGGTGTTACTCAGAAGAGCCACATAACCACCATCGATAGCAGTGATGTTGCCTTGGTTAACAATGCTTCCCCTGCCGTTGCCACCAAAGCGTCTGACCGTTCCGTTCTTGCTAGTGTCATTGAAGGCCAAGCTGGAAGCGACGAGGCCCCCGACGTTAACTTGGGAACCTTGGCCAAACAATATGCCGTTGGGGTTGATCAGCCACACTTGGCCGTTGGCATTGAGGTGACCGAAGATTCTCGATCCGTTTGAGTCGAAAATGCGGTTGACGGCGATGGAACTGCTGGTGGGTTGCTGAAAGTTAACGGTTTCATTCGGTGCGACATTGAAGCCTTGCCAGTTTACCGACAGATTCGGGCTAGATTGCCTGATGGTGGTGGTCGTGCCGGCCTGGGAGATGCTACCAGTACCCGACACCACCTGTCCGCTGAGGGGGGAGCCTTGAGCCTCAGATTCCAGCAACAGCAGAAACGCCGCAAAAAGTGGGCAGTAAAAGTTGATTAATTTATGCTGTTTCATGCCAGCCCAGCCATCAGCGAGTCCATGATTCAACACGCTAATCGCCATTTCAGCACAAGGTAATCAGGGCAAGCACGTATGTCCCGCAAAGAATCCCACCAACGTTACTTGTCAATCAATGAAGAATCAGAAAATGAATGCCTTGCTAGCCAAATTGGATGGTGACAGACCGATGAAATATGCCCTTGGCTTAGTCGTTCCAGCGGCATTCCAGGGAGACGAAAATTCGCCGCTTGCGTGAATTGACATTGGGGAATGCCATGAACCAACTGGTTAAAATGCGGATATTTATCTTGCTGTGCTTGGCCAGCGCACCGACGCATGCAGCCTGGGATGAGCGCATGCCGCTGTGGGGTGGAACTTTTTATGGCATGACTCTGGCCGAGGTGCTCGCCAGCGCATCAGGTGCACGACAAAACACAGACGACAACAAACTACCTTTTCCGGACCACGGGACGAAAGCATTGGCAACGGTTAATCATGTTGAAATTGCGGGAAGGGATTTTAATGCCTGGTTCATGTTCAGCAATGGAAAACTGAGCCGGGTAACGCTAACCTGGGTGCCGAAGGCCAGCGACAGCCCCTCGTCTTACACCAATCCGGGAGCCCTCTTTGCCAGCTACGCTGCGCTATTGAACTTGAAATATGGCATGCCCATCACGAGCACTCGGGGAGAGTTCGGTCCACCCATCATGGTGTGGCATGGACAATGGATTTCAGGCTTGATCAACATTGACCTGTATGCGGATCAGACCCGACTGGATATCAGCTATGGAGCTCAATATGCAGAAGACTTGAAAAAGTTGTAAATACCGGGCACGAAACGAAGTCGGGAATCCAGAAAAAATTCCTGGATTCCCATTTGCAATATAACGGACAGCCCGGAGACGACTCAGGACAGCTTCCGAGCCACCTCATAGGCCGACAAAAAGTCCAGGGCCACACTACTGTCGGAATCCAACATCATCTGGAACATTTTTTTCTGCAGGTTGTACTTGCGACTGCCAATGGCCAGTGCGCCAAGGCCACGTATCCTTTCCGCACCCTTGATGGGAAGGCCATCTGACATGGCATCCAGACCCTCTACCCCGGCGGGAGGAACAGCATTGACATCGGCGGCAATGAGCAGGTTTTTCGCATTCAGCAACATTTCGGTAGTAATCACGCGGACGCCTGCGGCGGCACAACAAAGCAGAATTTCGGCATCAGCAATGATGGCCGCCTTCTTGGCATCGTCCGAGCCATCGACACAACTGAGCTTTACGTTATAGGCGGCCGAATACTTTTCTGCCAGTTTGGTGGTCTTCTCAACGCTAGAGTGGGCAACCATGCGCACATCCGCCCCTTCTTTGGCGCACATGACCGAGGCGCAACTTCCTACCGGACCACTGGCACCGAACACCACAACGCGCTTGCCTTTCAGGCTGGTATTGAAATGTTCGTGACAGGTAGAAACCACATGGGCAGACAAGGCAGCACCCGTAGTAAAGGCCCCTGACGGGTCTGCAAACAGCGAGACCTGAAATGGGGGAAACATAGATTTTTTCGCCGTTTCCAACATTTCCATGGCGAGATCCATATCGCGTCCACCAATAAAAATCCCGGTGCGCCAGACACCCCTTGGACCACGAGAAAAAATGGCATCTTGCACCAGTCCGGAAATCTCATCCAGACAGGCGTTGGTGTAGGTAAAGACAGTTTCGTAACCAGCATCACAGGCCATGTTGGCATCAAAAGGACTGAAATGTTTTTGCGTTGTGATGCAATGCAGAATGTAAGGTTTTTCTCGTGCGATCAGCTGGTCAGCCATAGTTTGACACCCTTCATTAATTTTTTCGGTGGATTTCATTTCTCTTTTAATGCATCGGTGGCGCTAAGGATGAATCCCAAGCACCATGCCGAATTCAAGACTGGCTCAGACTGTAAACTTTGATACCATCTGACTGAGGTGTTCGGCCTTGGAGGTAAGTTGCTGCGACATTCCATTGAACGCTGTCGCCTCTGCCGCGTTGTTACCAGACAAGCCCTGAATATAGGTCACTGCCTCGGTAATGCCGCCCGCCGAAGCTTCCTGCTGGGCCGCAAGAGAGGCAATACTATCTGACATCGAGACGATTTCCTCCACCGCACTAACGATGCCACCAAGCGCCTTCTCTGCCGCCATGGCGTTGCTCGCCGCATTCTGGGCGTCCTGCTGTTTCTCTTTGACGGTATTCGCCACTTGATGTGACTTGGATTGAAGGCTGGTGATGATGACACCGATTTCCTCGGTACTCTTGCTGGTACGCTGAGACAGGTTGCGCACCTCATCAGCCACCACCGCAAAACCTCGTCCCGCTTCACCTGCTCGCGCTGCCTCAATGGCAGCATTCAATGCCAACAGGTTGGTTTGCGAGGAAATATCTCCAATCACCTGCATCACCGAGCTGATCTTGTTGATTTCATCCTGCAATGAAGAGATGGACTCCGCAATGCCCAGCACATCATTAGAGATGGTCTCTAACGACTGGATGGTTTTGCCCACAACCTGATTGCCTTCTTTGGCGATGGAGTTCGCATGCTTGGCCGATGAGGCCACACGCACCGCCTGGGAGGATACTTCGCGAATCTGATCAGCCAACTGCATGATGCTGAAGGCAATCTGGTTGGTATGTTCACTCTGGCTGGCAATCGCTTCACTGGTACGAGAAGACATGCCACTCATCTCTTGTGCCGAACCTTGCAATTCTCCGGCTGTTTCCGTCACCCCCTTGATCAACGTGGCAACACCCTTGCGCGCCGAATCTGCCTCGTAACACATCCAGGCAAAATCGTCTTTGCCGTCAATGCGGATTTTCTGCGACAGATTGCCTGACGCGACCGTCTGCAGGCTATAAGCAATGGTGTTAGAACGCTTGGAAGTGCGATTCCCCAACCAGAGGGCAATGACCAGGTAAATGAAGCTTAGTCCAACCAGAACAGACCAATCATTATAGAAATGCCCGACCACCAGAAACGCAAGCGTTAAGGCGGCAAGAAGTCGGAACTGGTGCCTCAAGTGCATTTTTTCAACCAGTTTTTCCAGCAAGGCGTTCATGTTTCCTCCAAAAATTTCTCGATATCGAACCAATTTTTAGTAAATTTAGTTCGTTCAGCCTTTGTGATGCCGATTAGCTTTTTAGGTGATTCTGACACTACATGGCATAAATGACAACAAACCTTGCCAAGCCGTGCTAAAGGGCATTATTCAAGGCCTGCTCGACGCGTTCGACACCAGTCACGGCGATGCCCGGGATTGCATGTTTTGGTAAGTTCGCCTTGGGCACGATAGCCTGGGTAAAACCCAGCTTAGCGGCCTCCTTCAAACGCTCCTGACCGCGTTGTACCGGCCTCACTTCACCGGCCAGGCCAACCTCACCAAAGACAATAAGTTTATGTTGTAACGCTTTGTTATTCAAAGATGAAACGATTGCCAACAATACCGCAAGATCAGCCGCCGGCTCATTGATCCGGACACCACCGACCGCGTTGACGAACACGTCCTGATCAAAGCAGGCCACCCCGGCATGACGATGCAATACCGCCAACAGCATAGCCAGTCGATTCTGCTCAAGGCCAACGCACAGACGCTTGGGGTTTGGTGCATGCGCCTCGTCCACCAGCGCCTGCACTTCCACCAACAATGGGCGCGTGCCTTCCTGCGTCACCGTGATGCAGGAACCCGCCACCTGCTCACTGTGGTGCGACAGGAACAGGGCGGAAGGATTGCTGACTTCACGCAGGCCTTTTTCCGTCATGGCAAACACGCCAAGTTCATTGACAGCGCCGAAGCGATTCTTGAAGGCGCGTATCAGTCGAAAGCTGGAATTGGGGTCCCCCTCAAAGTAAAGCACGGTATCGACGATATGTTCCAGCACGCGGGGGCCCGCCAGCGTGCCTTCCTTGGTAACATGACCGACCAGTATGATGGTAATGCCGATCTGCTTCGCCAGACGCGTGAGTTGAGCCGAACATTCCCGCACCTGCGCCACCGACCCCGGCGCCGATTGCAAGGCTTCGGAATACACGGTCTGGATCGAGTCGATCACGGCCACGTCGGGTTTGTGCGCCAGCACGGTGGCGAGGATTTTTTCCAGGCTGATCTCAGCCAGAAGTTGCAAGGGCCCGGCGTCGAGACTCAGTCTTTTCGCACGCATGGCAATCTGCTGCGCTGACTCCTCGCCGCTAACATAAATCACCCGGCGCTGGTCGCCGATATGGCACAGCGCCTGCAACAGCAAGGTGGACTTGCCGATGCCAGGATCACCGCCAATCAGCACCACCCCGCCCGGCACCAGGCCGCCTCCCAGCACGCGGTCAAACTCTAGAATACCCGTGGGCTGACGTGGCACCTCGGCCGCTTCGACTTCAGACAGCTTTTGCAGCACGCTTGCCTGTGCCAGTGGTGCATAGCGGTTGGCGGTCGGCACCTCAATGATGGTTTCCACCAGCGTGTTCCAACCGAGGCAAGCCGGGCACTGCCCTTGCCATTTAGACGCCTGGCCGCCACACTCGGTACAGGTGTAATTGGTCTTAGGTTTAGCCATGCGCGACTCTCACACGTGGCGCCAGCGCACATAGCAACTCATAACCCACGGTGCCGGCAGCCGCAGCCACGGCATCGACCGCTACCTGTGAACCCCACAATTCAACCCGACTGCCGACGCCTGCGTCCGGCAGATCAGTAATATCCACATACAGCATGTCCATGGAAACACGGCCGATGGTGTGTGTCGCGCTTCCATCGACGGCAACTGGCGTGCCATTGGGAGCATGGCGAGGATAACCGTCAGCATAACCGCAGGCCACCACACCGATGCGCGTGGGGCGCGTCGCGGTGAAGCGGTAGCCATAACCCACACTGCTACCGGTCTCCAGTTGCTGCACGGCAATGATTTCAGAGCTCAAGCTCATGGCAGGAACGAGTCCAAGTGCCGCAGCGCATCGATCAGCAAAGGGCGTGGCACCATACAGCATGATGCCGGGACGTACCCATTCGGCGTGCGTTTCGGGGTAACGTAACAAGGCAGCCGAGTTGGCCATGGAACGCGGCAAGGCTATTTCGCGTGTGAGTTCATCGAACCGTTCAAACTGGTTGGCGATGCCTGTCGCTTCATCAGCGGTGGCAAAATGCGTCAGCAGCGTCATGCCGGTGACCGATTTGCAGGCCTTCAGCCTGTCATAAAAACTCCAGAAACGCCCTGCCGGCACACCCAGTCGGTTCATGCCGCTATTGACCTTGAGGAACACCGCGACCATATGCTTGCCGTGTGCGTCTTCCAGCAGGCGCAATTGAGTCTCGTTATGCACCACCACGGCCAAGCGATGCTGTGCGGCCACGGCAAGCTCTGTGGCGTCGAACAGGCCCTCCAGCAACAGAATAGTCTGCTGGTAACCAGCCTCCCGCAGCGCGATGCCTTCGTCAACGCTCAGCACAGCAAAACCATCGGCGCCGGACAGTCCTTCTGCCACGCGCAACAGACCGTGGCCATAGCCATTGGCCTTGATCACCGCCATGATCCTTGATTCCGGCGCATGGCGTCGGGCGACCATCAGATTGTGTCGCAGTGCATCCCGATGGATGGTGGCAAGAATGGGGCGCGACATTAAATAGGGCTTTAGGCTCAGTAGTCGTTGCCACTGTAATTGCTGGAACCGGCAAAATTCTCGAAGCGTGTATGTTCGCCGATGAAGGTTAGACGCACGGTGCCGATCGGGCCGTTACGCTGCTTGCCGATAATGATTTCGGCGGTACCCTTGTCCTGGCTATCCGGATTGTAGACTTCGTCGCGATAGATGAACAAAATCAGGTCGGCATCCTGCTCGATAGCACCGGACTCGCGCAGATCAGACATGATAGGGCGTTTGTTGGGGCGCTGCTCGAGGCCGCGATTGAGCTGGGACAAGGCCACCACCGGCACTTCCAACTCCTTCGCCAGCGCTTTCAGCGAGCGTGAGATTTCAGAGATTTCAGTGGCACGGTTCTCGCCCTGACGGGTGGATGACATCAACTGCAAATAATCGATCACGATCAAACCCAGCTTGCCACACTGCCGATGCAGGCGACGCGAACGGGCGCGCACCTCCAGGCAGTTGAGACCCGCACTCTCATCAATGTACATAGGGGCATCGTTGAGCTTGCCCAATGCCGTCGTCAGGCGCACCCAGTCTTCATCTTCCAGTCGCCCGGTACGCATTCGATGCTGATCGAGTCGGCCAACCGAACCAATCATCCGCATGGCAAGCTGGGTAGCACCCATTTCCATAGAAAACACCGCCACCGGCAGACCGGTATCGAGAGCGACATTCTCGGCGATATTAATGGAAAATGCAGTCTTTCCCATTGAGGGTCTGCCCGCGACGATCACCAGATCACCCGCCTGCAGGCCGGAGGTCATCGAGTCCAGATCGGTAAATCCAGTGGGGATACCGGTCACATCGCTGGCATTATCGCGCTGAAACAGCTGATCGATACGATCAGCCACCTGCGGCAACAGCACCTTCATTTCGATGAAGCCTTGTGTGCTGCGCTGCCCACCCTCGGCAATCTCAAAGATCTTGGCTTCGGCCTCGTCCAGTAATTGAGCGGAACTCTTGCCCTGCGGGCTGAAGGCACTCTCGGCAATGCCGGAGCCGACCGTCACCAATTTCCGCATGACGGAACGCTCGCGCACGATTTCGGCATAGCGCCGGATATTGGCGGCTGATGGCGTATTCTGGGCCAGCGCAGCCAAATAGGCGATGCCACCAACACCTGACAGCTTGGCCTCCAGTGCTTCCGCCACTGTGACAATATCCGCCGGCCGGCTGTGTTCGATCAGGCGGCTGATGTGTTCAAAGATGACACGATGGTCATGACGATAGAAATCGTCTGGCGACAGGATGTCGGCGATCTTGTCCAGCGCCTCATTTTCCAGCAACAGGCCGCCCAGCACGGACTGCTCGGCTTCAACAGAGTGAGGCGGAATCTTGAGGGATGCGTAGGTATCGTCAGCCATGCCGAATTATAGCAGGCTGGAAGCGGCGAGGTCTCAAGCGCCTTTGCTAGCCAACGCCACTTCGGCCACAGACGAAGCCATTCAGCTCAAGCCCACCTTTGTCATGCCTTCAATTTTCAATTCGAATGTTTGTGGAATGCAAAGGTAATTTGCACCTATTCCAGCATAAATATCATAGCCCGCATGCGTTAACCAGTTAATGAGTAAATTCTTATCACTTTTAAGATACTCAAGCAGCATTAAGGGCATGAATTTGGCTATCGTTTTCTCCGCTCCCTGCAGGACATTCAATTCCATGCCCTCAACATCAATCTTCATGAAATCAAGCTGATTAAAACCCAGATCATCTATCGCAATGGTAGAAACAATCTCTTGATTCTCAATGTCATTCAATGGATTCTGGCCGATATTTTCAATTTGCTGACCGCCGAATTCTACGCTACCAAAACTCATAGGCTTGCCATAATCAAATTGCGGAATATTAATCGAACCGGCACTATCCGAAACCGCATGATGATAACAATGCACGTTGCTTAATGAATTCAGGGCAACGTTGCCAGCTAGCATATTAAAAATAATGCGCTGCGCCTCAAAGGCAAAAACCTTGCCCCTCAAGCCCACTTCTTTCGACAGGATGACGGAATGAATGCCGATATTGGCACCTATGTCTATGGCCACCAAGTTGGGGCGAACTCCCCTCAGTACGCTCATGAGGTTCCTAACCAGTTGCAACTCCTGCGGATCATAGGTCCCATATTCGGACAACTGCCAACCGACCCCCAAATCATTCTTGTTGATGATGAATGTTCCGATTTCTGTCGCAATCACCACATTGTATTTTTTCATCGTCGTCCTGTTGTGAATCAAAGAGACTAGCAACCAAAAAAATCCGAACAATTTCACGCGCCAATGCC
This sequence comes from uncultured Methylobacillus sp., assembly GCA_903824575.1. GTDB lineage: Bacteria > Pseudomonadota > Gammaproteobacteria > Burkholderiales > Methylophilaceae > CAIJXJ01. The sequence goes on along the minus strand of CAIJXJ010000017.1, from coordinate 12,346 downwards.
TGACAGCATGAATGCTGGCGGAAAAACATGCAAAAAAAGGGCTGCCAAGCAGCCCTTTTTCTTACAACCGATGCGGCTTAATGTTCACCGAGCACCGACACGGTGATATCAACTACCACGTCGCTGTGCGGTGCAACGCTAACAGGATGATCACCGACGGTCTTCAATGGACCGTTAGGCAGGCGGATCTCCGACTTGGTCACTTCAAAGCCTTGTGCATTGAGCGCTTCGGCGATGTCGTGGTTATTGACGGATCCAAACAGACGACCATCGACACCGGCCTTCTGTCTGATCTGCACTAGGAAACCAGCCAGTTTCTCGGCACGAGCTTGCGCTCCTGCCAAGACTTCAGCTTGTTTCTTTTCCAGCTCTGCGCGACGGGCGGCGAATTCGGCCTTGTTGGACTCGGTCGCACGCTTTGCCTTGCCTTGTGGCACCAGGAAATTACGGCCATAGCCGTCCTTGACCTTGACGATGTCACCCAACACACCCAGGTTGGCTACTTTTTCCAGCAGAATAACTTGCATTGTCCGTTCTCCTTAGTGCTTGTCGCAGTAAGGCATCAGGGCCAGAAAACGGGCGCGCTTGATAGCCGTGGTGAGTTGGCGCTGATAACGGGCCTTGGTGCCCGTAATGCGTGCCGGAATGATCTTGCCATTTTCATTGATGAAGTCCTTTAATAGTTCCACATCTTTATAATCAACTTCCTTGATGCCTTCTGCCGAAAACCGGCAGTAACGGCGGCGGCGGTATAGATCGCGTGCCATGATTCAACCTTTCTCAATAATCTCTAATGCGTTGATGTGCAATATCAGCTGGCGGCTGTTCAAGCTCTTTTTTGCAAGAAACCCCTCAACCCTGGCATGATGCCCAACCCTCAAATCCCTGGCTTGTTCTGCCAATTTCGCCATCACGACGGCGGGGACTTCACATTCCACTTGTCTCAACATGCCAGCCTCGGTTCGCTGCGAGACATGCTTCAAGGTAAAACTGATGAGCGGGATACCAGCCGGGGTGTAGCGCAGTGCGGCGAGTTCCGTCACCACGCCCGCCAGCGACACGCTGTTCACTTAGGCTGCTGCGGCTTCCACGGCGGCAGCTGGTATTTCTTCACGACTCAATACCGAACGCGACTTCTCTTCCTTCATCATCGGCGAAGGTTCGGTCACGGCAGCCTTAGTCAATGCGGTCAGGTGACGCAGCACGGCATCATTGAACTTGAATGCGTTCTCTAGTTCAGCCAGAGCTTCCTGACCGCATTCGATGTTCATGAGCACATAGTGCGCCTTGTGAATTTTCTGGATCGGATAAGCCAGTTGACGACGGCCCCAGTCTTCCAGGCGATGGATTGCACCACCGCTGGTCGTGACCAGAGCACGATAGCGCTCGATCATGGCGGGCACTTGCTCGCTCTGGTCCGGATGGACGATAAATACAACTTCGTAATGCCGCATGAATTCTCCTTGTGGTTAATCAGCCTGCCGAAATGCGTATCCGGTCAAGCAAGGGTTTGAAGAGCGCAGGATAATATATGAATCCGTCCAATAAATCAATGTGTTTGGCGCGAGTCACAGAGCAGGGAATTGCATCTGTCCCCATGCATGTTAATATGCAAAAAAACAACTCACGGTGAACCCTCACATGGCCTCTCCTCCGGTAACTGATGACCTGTCACAAGCAGGCCGCCGCGCCAAGGTAAGAATTGGCATCGCACTGGCTCTGCTAATAACGGCGATAGGCATCCTGGCATTCCTCAATCAGAGCAAGACCTCCACGGAACCAGCAGCGGACACGGCTCAAAGCTCCGCTCAGGTCAGCATGTCCAGTCAGGAGACAGAAAAAGCGGCCGAACCCGAGGCGCCAAAAATTCCGGATGCAACGCCCCCTCCTCCTGTCACCACCGCGCAGACGCCTGTGGAGCAGGCGCCGGTAACACCCCCGCCGCCGCCGCAGGTTACGGAGAAATTAGCGCTGAGTCCAGCCGTAAAAACACTCTTGGCAGCACCTCATCCGGCAGAGAAGCCTAAACCACCGGTGGTCGTCGCCAAGCCGGCGCCGTCTGAACCCGTGACAAAGGCTGCGCCGCAACCCATGCCCAAACCGGCACCGGAACCGGAACCGGCAGCCAAGGCTACACCAAGCACGAAATCAGAAGCCATTCCAAACAAGCCGGCAGTGGGTCCCGTAGCAAGTACAGAAAAAATCACCCCAGCCAAGGCTTATGAAGTCCAACTAGGCGTGTTCAGTGACATGGAGAACGCCAAGCAACTGCAAACCAAACTGGCAGAGCACGGTATTCCATCCCATACCGAAACACGGGTGCAGATCGGCCCATTCAAGACCAGGGCGGAAGCCGATCAGGCCAAGATAAAACTGAAGGAACTGGGCGTTAATGGCGTGATTGCGCCAAAATAATTGATTTTCGTAGCGCAGGCGGCCTCGCCTGCATGCGTGACCGCCTGCGCTAGATGAAACCTCAGTCCGTGGTGACGGCACCTTCAGCCGGCAGCTTGATATAGAACAGAGAAATCTGCTCGTTCTTTAAAAGCGTCAGCAGTTTCAAGATGGCGTCGTCCGTAGCGAAAAACTCCACCGTTACCGGCAGGTCTCCGGCCAACTCAAAAAAATGTTCCTCATGCAGGCGCCCATGCCGACCAAAGCACGCAACCGCACGAAACACCGATCCGCCATGGATGCCCATGCCATGCGCTTGTTTCAGCAACCATTCATACAGTAACGTGCCATCATGCTTAACCGTTTGCGGGACATACAGCTTGAGATAGACGCCTTGCATGACATTAACTCCTGAACAACCCGACCGTCAGGATGCCAAGACCGGTCATACCGAGCGATCCCAGCACATGAGAGGATATATGCAGTGCCGCCCAGCCATACTGCTGACGTGACAGCAAAGTAACAGCTTCTGCAGAAAAAGTTGAAAAAGTGGTCAGGCCGCCGAGAAATCCGGTGGTAATCAACAGCCGCAATTCCACCGGCAGACTGGCAAAATGGGTGAATATGCCCAGTGCCATACCCATCAGGTAGCCGCCGATCAGGTTAGCCGTCAGCGTCCCCAGGGGGAGTGCAGGCAACAGTGGATTCATCAACAGACCAAACCACCAGCGCAACCATGCTCCCACGGCCGCACCGATGCCAACGGCGATGAATCCACTAAAGCTCACGACTAGTTGAATACGCCCTAATCATTACGCCATTCCTGGTCATGGCAATCGAATATCTTCTCGGTGCCTTCCGGCCCCCAACTACCGGCGGGGTAGGATTGCATCGAGTCCTTGTTCTTGGCCCAGGCCTTGATAATGGGATCGACCACGCGCCACGCCCATTCCACTTCGTCAAAGCGGATGAACAGCGTCTTGTCGCCGCGCATCACATCCAGCAGCAGCGCCTCGTAAGCTTCCAGTGGCTTCTCATCGGCCTTGCGGTAGGAGGCGTTGAGCGATACCACACGCGTATCCATGCCGAGACCCGGCGCCTTGACGTGCATTTCCATGTGCATGGATTCGGTCGGCTGTAGTGACAGGTAGATCCAGTTCGGCTCGATATGCTCAAACGATTCGTCATGAAAAAGATGCTGTGGCGGATGGCGGAAGCGGATGGCGATAGTTGATTGAGTTGCCGCCAGACGCTTGCCGGTGCGCAGGAAGAATGGCACACCACGCCAGCGCCAGTTATCGATATAAAACTTGGCAGCAGTGAAGGTCTCGGTGGAAGAGTCCTCAGCCACACCAGTTTCGCTCATGTAACCGTGCACCGCCTGGCCCTTCGCTGTACCCACTGCATATTGGGCGCGCACCACATAATCATCGACCTTGTCTTCCGGAATGATGCGCATGGATTTCAGCACCTTGACCTTCTCGTCACGCACCGCATCCGCCTCCAGCGAAGCCGGGGGCTCCATCGCGACCACCGTCAGCAGTTGCATCAAGTGATTCTGCAACATGTCGCGCATGGCGCCACCAGATTTATCGTAATAGTCCGCGCGGGTACCGATGCCGAAATCTTCCGCCACCGTAATCTGCACGTGGTTAATAAAGTTACGGTTCCACAATGGTTCGATCAGGGTATTGGCAAAACGGTAAACCAGCAGGTTCTGCACCGTCTCCTTGCCAAGGTAATGATCGATACGATAGATCTGTTCCTCGTCGAAATGCTTGTGTAGCGAGCGATTAAGCTGCTGCGCCGTCTCCAGATCGGATCCGAACGGCTTTTCCACCACGATGCGATGCAAGCCGCGCGGCTCGGAAAAGCCATATTCATCAAGAAAGTTGATGACTGTGTTGAAATCCTTGGGAATGATGGACAGGTAAAACACGACATTGCTGCCAGCGGCGGGGCCCGATTCATAGATCTTGTTCTTCAGGCTCTGATAGAAGGCCGTCTCCCTCAGATCCCCTGCCATGTAGGAGAATCGCTGGACGAAGCGCTCAAATACGATCGGGTCCACTTTTTCGCCGAATTTGTCATGCAGGACCTTCTCCAGATGCGCCCGCCAGGATTCATCACTATGCACCTGACGCCCCAACGCCAGCAGTTTCATGTCACCTGGAATACGTCCTGCCGCTTCCAGATTGTAGATACAGGGCAGCAGTTTGATCGTTGCCAGATTACCAGTCGCGCCAAAAATGACAAAATGGCTCGGCTGGGGGTTGTTTTCCTGATTACTCATGTTTGATTAGTCTCCAACTTTACGCGGTTTGACTGCCTGACCCTTTGCGCACGCGTGCATCACGCTTGCACAGGCCAATTTGGGCCAGTATTATTGGTTACTCAAGCGACGCCATGCGCTTTCCGCAACCATAAAGCCTAGCATTGTATAGGGCGACCAATAGAAAGGAAATCCGTTGCGCATTCTTTTCGTTACTTCCGAAGCTTTTCCACTGATCAAAACCGGGGGCTTGGCCGACGTCAGCGGCTCACTGCCGGCGGCCCTCAGAACGATGGGGGAAGATGTCCGCCTATTGATCCCTGGATATCGCCCGGTGCTGGACAAACTCTCTAATTCACGCATTCTGATCGAAATGCAATGGCTGCCCATCGTCGGCAACGTCACCCTAATTGCCGGCGAAATGCCGGACACCGGCGTTCCGGTCATCGCCATTGCCTGCACCATGCTGTACGAGCGCGATGGCAGCCCCTACCTCGACGCAAAGGGACGCGAGTGGGTGGACAACCCATTGCGCTTCGGCATTCTTTCGCGTGTTGCCGCCATCCTCGGCAGCCAGGACAGTCCATTAACTGACTGGATTCCCGACATCGTACATTTCAACGACTGGCAGGGTGGACTCACCCCTGCCTTCATGCGCCATTCCCAAGCAGCATGCGCCAAAACAGTGCTTAGTATTCACAATCTTGCATTCCAGGGCAACTGTGCCGAAGAGTGGGTAGAAAAGTTGGGGTTGCCGCCGGCCGCTTACCACGTCGAAGGATTGGAATATTTTGGCCAGTTGTCTTTCCTCAAGGCCGGCGTCTTCTACGCCGACAGCATCACCACCGTCAGCCCGACCTACGCACAAGAAATCCAAACCGAGGAATTCGGCTTCGGCATGCAGGGACTGCTCTCTAGCCGCTCCACTGACATCCACGGCATACTCAACGGTATCGATACGCGCGAGTGGAATCCTGCGATCGATCCGCATCTGGCCTACCCCTACGACGCCGAACATCTGGAACAAAAATCGCTGGTCAAACAGGCCTTGCAACATCGTCTGGGGCTGTCGCAGGATGCCGATGCTCCACTCCTGGGGGTGGTGAGCCGACTCGCTAATCAGAAGGGCCTCGACCTGCTACTCGAATGCGCCGACTCATTGTTGGCACAAGGCTGTCAGATTGCCCTGCTGGGGGGCGGCGAACCCTTGCTCGAACATGGATTCTGGCGCCTGTCACTGAACCATCCGCAACAGGTCAGCGTCAATGTTGGTTATAACGAGCCACTTTCGCACCAGATTATGGCTGGGGCCGACATGTTCATCATGCCATCGCGCTTCGAACCTTGCGGCCTGAACCAGATGTACGGCTTGCGCTACGGCACCCCACCAGTGGTGCGCCGCACCGGGGGGCTCGCCGACTCGGTATGCGATACCAATGCTGCCAACCTGAAGGATGGCAGCGCAACCGGGTTCACCTTTGGCCTGGCAGACAGCCCGTCACTACTCGAATGCATACAACGCGCTGTGGAGTACTACCATAACAAGCCGGTCTGGAAGTTAATCCAGCAGAACGGCATGGCGCGCGATCTGGGCTGGGATCAAAGCGCCAGAGAATACCGTGACATTTATCGATCGTTGCTTGAAGAAGACAAGGGACTGGGGACTAGGAACTAGGAAAAACAAAAAAAACCCGCTTCGGCGGTTTTTTTATGGCACGAGTATTGCTAAATGTTTACTGAGCTTTCTCCAAAGCTACAATCTCCTCCCTCGGGCGCCTCTTGGCGCCTTTTTTTTATTCTTCCATGCGGATAAAGTGCTCACGGTAATATTTCAGTTCTTCGATCGACTCATGGATATCAGCAAGAGCAGTATGACTGCCTGCCTTCTTGAACCCGTCATACAATTTCGGACGCCAGCGGCGCGCCAATTCTTTCAGTACGCTGACATCGAGATTGCGATAATGGAAATAGGCTTCCAAAGTTGGCATATATCGCGCCATGAAACGGCGATCCTGACAGATGGAGTTACCGCACATCGGTGACTTGTTCGCCGGCGAGTACAACTTGATGAACTCCAGCATCTGCAGTTCAACGTCGGCTTCCGTCAGCTTCGATGCCTTAACCTTGTCGATCAGGCCGGACTTGCCGTGTGTACTCGTGTTCCACGCATCCATGCCCGCCAAAACAGCATCCGATTGATGCACGACCAGAACTGGTGACTCGTTCAACACGTTAAGATCCGAATCAGTCACCACAATGGCGAGCTCCAGGATCACGTCCGTGTCGGGCAAAAGACCAGACATTTCCATGTCCAGCCAAATCAGATTGTTATTATCTTGTGACATAATGAACCTTCCTGCCGTTTGCAACTCAATGATTTTGCAAATTACAATTCAACCCACTAAATAAAGAACACTTTGCACACGGAATTGAAAACTATTTTCAGTGTTTTGAAAATACACAAATCACATCAACCATGACTTCTTTCGTGATCTCTTTAATACCCCTGTGACTAAATGTTTTTTTATAAATGACGACAAGTTTACCCGATAGAATAGCCCATGACGACATTCACCAGTATTTTTATCATCCTGCTCACGCTCACAGTCCTGTTACGCGTCTGGTTAGGTCACCGCCATATAAAGCACATACAGGCACATCGTGCAGAGGTTCCTACTGCGTTTTCAACCAGCATCAGCCTGGAGGCACACCAAAAAGCGGCCGATTACTGCACCGAAAAGACGCGACTGGCGATACTAGAAGGCACACTGCAAGCCCTGCTGTTGCTGGCTTTCACCTTGGGCGGCGTGCTGCAATGGCTGGACGATAGCTGGCGTGGCGCCCTGCCGGATGCCGTCCTGCTGCGTGGCGTACTGGTCATCCTCAGCGCCTTCCTGCTGTCCAGCCTGTTGGAACTACCGCTCGACTACATCAAGACCTTCGTCATCGACCAGCGCTTCGGCTTCAACAAGATGACGCGCACCATGTTTGGGCTTGACCTCATCAAGCATGCCCTGATCGGGCTGGCACTCGGCATGCCTCTATTATGTGCAGCCCTGTGGCTGATGCAGCGCGCAGGCCACGCCTGGTGGCTTTATCTGTGGCTGGTATGGTCGGCATTCAATCTGTTGATGCTGGCGATCTATCCGACTTTCATCGCACCCCTGTTCAACAAATTCCAACCACTTGTGGATGAAGCACTCAAGGCCCGCATTGAGAGCCTGATGGCCAAATGTGGCTTCAATTCGCAAGGCCTGTTCGTGATGGATGGCTCCACACGCAGCAGCCACGGCAATGCCTATTTCACCGGGTTTGGTAAAGCCAAGCGCGTGGTTTTTTTCGACACGCTTCTGGAGCGCCTCGATGCCGACGAAATCGAAGCGGTGCTGGCACACGAACTTGGCCACTTCAGGCATCACCACGTGATCAAGCGCATCACCATGATGTTCGCTGCCAGTTTCGTAGGGCTTGCCCTGCTAGGATTTCTAGTCACGCAGGACTGGTTCTATTCCGGACTCGGCGTCCACACGCAGGGCAATCACATGGCGCTATTGCTGTTCCTGCTGGTAAGTCCAGTGTTTACCTTTTGGTTGCGTCCACTGTTCTCCGGTTACGCCCGCCGCAATGAATTCGAGGCTGATGCCTACGCCGCCTCCCACGCCAGCGCCAGCCACCTGGTGGTCGCCCTGGTCAAGCTCTATCGCGACAATGCATCTACCTTGACGCCTGACCCCCTGCATTCAGCCTTCTATGATTCGCACCCCCCTGCAAGCATCCGCATCGCCAGGTTAGAGGCTTTTTAACAGTGAATCCCCTGCTTAAAAATATTGCCGGTCTGGCCCTGTTAAACCTGTGCATTTCCCTGGCTCATGCCGACCCTTATGCCGGTGGCGACGCCAGAATTGGCAAACAGATGGTAGAAAAAAGCTGTATCTCCTGCCACGCATCGAGCTTTGGTGGTAACGGTTCCGCCATCTACATGCGAGAAGACCGCTTGGTCAAGACCTCAAAAGGGCTGATCGCGCAGATCCGCAACTGCAACACCAACCTCGGACTGAAGTGGTTCGAGGATGAAGAAATGCACGTGGCGAGTTACCTCAACCAGAACTATTACAAGTTCGACAAGTAACGCATCTTGCCGTCGCAAGCACTTTACGCAATTGGGACACACCCTGTTATCCTGTCGCAATAAATATTAAGAACCCATACCATGCCCCCCTCCGAAACCTTCATACCAAGCAAGGATTCCTGTTGACAGATCTCGACCTCGCCGACATCCTGCCGGTCACCAATCCGATAGGCATTGCTGCCGCCCCCGGTGCCGCTTGGGCTGATCTGCGCGTGGGTGAACTGAAGGCACTGTTAAGCTTGGCCATTGGCGACATTGACACCATACTCCACGGCTGCGCCTGGATCGGACCGTTCGACCAACTAAGTGAAAATCGCCAGCGCCTCTACCGCTGCAACGAAGCCATGGTACAACTGGAAGACAGCGATATGCATACGCGCCTGCTGGCCGCCTATCGCAAGGTGTGGAAATGATCCTGGGCACCATTAGCCACGCAGAACGCTATGCCGGTCTGCATCCGTTGTTCCCGCACGCCTTCGACTACATCCGCAATACCGACCTCAATGCGCTCGCGCCCGGTCGCTATCCGATCATTGGTGACTATCTGTTCGCCATCGTCGAACACGTGCCGGGGCGCTTGCGAAATGCCGCTCAACTGGAATGCCACCGCAAATACATCGACATTCAGCTGGTACTTGATGGGGTGGACGAGATGGGCTGGAAACCGCTGAGCGATTGCCGTGATCCGGTTAGCGATTACCGCGAGGAGAAGGATATCCAGTTCTTCCACGATGCGCCCGCAACGTGGATCGCCACGCCTGCGCATGCATTCTGCATTTTCTTCCCGGAAGACGCGCATGCACCCCTGGTGGCTAATGGCAATATACGCAAGGTAATCTTCAAGGTGGCGGCAAATCCCGGGCTATAACGCATCGACTCAAAAAAGCAAAATACCGCACACGGCATCAGCTTTGTTCTATCAGCAGTTCAAATTGCTCGATCGGTATCGGCCGGCTGAACAGATATCCCTGATAGAACTTGCAACCCTTAGCGATCAGAAGTTGGCGCTGCTCTTCGGTTTCCACCCCTTCAGCAATGATGTCCAAGTCCAGTCCACGCGCCATTGCAATGATGGTCCGCACGATGGAGCGGTCATGGCTATCATGGATCAGGTCACGCACAAACGACTGATCAATCTTCAGCTCGCTCAAGGGAAGCCGCTTCAGGTACTGTAGAGAAGAATAGCCGGTACCGAAATCGTCCAGCGAGAACTGAATGCCTATGGTTTTCAATGCCTGCATGGTGGCAATGGTCTGTTCCACATTTTCCAGCAGCATGCTCTCGGTCAATTCCAACTTGAGCCGGCTTGACGGGACAGCATGACGTTGCAAATTGGCTTCAACCTGTTCCACGAAATCAGCCTGACGAAACTGCTTGGCACTCACATTTACCGACAGCACCAGATTGCGGGTCTTGGCATTTTTCTGCCAGGCCTTGAGTTGGGCGCAAGCCGTTTCCAGTACCCATTGCCCGATCGGTAGAATCATGCCGGTTTCCTCTGCAATCGGAATAAAGACCGCCGGCGAGATCAGGCCAGACCCCGGATGCTGCCAGCGGATCAAAGCTTCCGCCCCAATTGGATGGCTTGCCTTGTCGACTTGAACCTGGTAGTACAACTCAAATTGATTGTTGTCTAGCGCCTCACGCAAGCCGTTTTCGAGGGCGACACGAGCCGCTATGTTGGCCTGCATTTGCGGATCAAAGAAGCGAACCGTATTGCGACCGGCCTTCTTGGCCTGATACATGGCGATATCCGCCTGCTTCAACAATTCATCCAGCGACGATTGATGATTATTGAATAAAGTGGCGCCGATGCTAGGCGTGCTGCGATAGTCATGCTGGCCCAACTGGTAGGGTCGATTCAGGTTGGTCAGAATCTTGTTGGCGACAGCTTCAGTCTGTGCCGCAGCATCAAGATCCTGTTCGCTCAGATCGACCAGCACCAGCACGAACTCATCCCCGCCCAGACGAGCCACGGTGTCGCCTTCCCGGACGCAGGAGGTCAGGCGATCGGCAACCTGCTGCAGCAGGAGATCACCGATGTCATGCCCCAGTGTGTCGTTGAGCGTCTTGAAGTTGTCCAGGTCGATGAACAGCAAGGCGCCATCCTTGCCGCTACGAACACTGGAAGCCAGTGCCTGCTTGAGGCGATCCAGCAACAGGCGGCGGTTGGGCAGACGCGTGAGCGGATCATAGAAGGCCAGGCTCTGAATCTCGTCCTCGGCTGCCTTGCTCGCGGAAATGTCGGTAAAGGTGCCAACATAATTCGTAATGGTGCCTTGATCATCCTTCACGGCGGTGATGGCGAGATGCTCCGGATAGGTTTCTCCATTTTTGCGCCGATTCCAGATTTCGCCCTCCCAAGCCCCCGAAATCCTGATGCTCTCCCACATGGCCGCAAAGAATGAAGGATCGTGGCGACCTGAACTGAGGATGCGCGGATTCAAGCCGACCACTGCCTCGTTGCTGAAACCAGTGATGTTGGTGAAGGCCTGGTTTACACGCAACACTGCACCATGAGAATCGGTGACGAGCATCCCTTCCCGGGCATCAAAAACGGTAGCCGCAATGCGCAAAGATTGAATGTTTTCCTGCAGCATCCGCTGCTGCAGGTAGAGTTTCAAAAATACCTGCACCTTGGCCTTGAGGATGTGATCCTCGATCGGTTTCGCCAGATAATCGGTCGCACCGGCAACATAACCACGAACCTTGTCGCCCAATTCCTTGTAGGCCGCAGTCAGGAAGATGACCGGGGTATTGGCGGTCCTGGGATCTGCCCGCAACTGCTCGCAGACCTCGAAACCATCCATTTCCGGCATCTGCACATCCAGCAGGATCAATGCGAACTCTTCCTCCAGGCACATGCTGAGAGCATCAAATCCATTCAAGGCCTCGCGTAACTCGACATCTCTGCCCTTCAATATGGTGCGAAGCGCCAGAAGGTTACGCGGATTATCATCGACCAGCAGTATTTTTGGCTTTGTTTTCATGGCGCCTCACGCACCGTCAACAAAATACGAATGATCTCATCCAGACTGGCGACATAATCGACCTCCACCCGTGCAATGACCGCATTTGGCATGATGTTGAATTCACATTCCTTAGGGTCCAGCACCAGACTAAGGCCGCCGAGTTGTTTAACATAGGCCATGCCCTCCACCCCATCGGAATTGGCGCCGGAGAGCAACACCGCAATCAGGTCCGATTCAAATACCTCGGCCGCCGTCTGAAACAGGACATCAATGCTGGGTCGCACCGACTTGACCGGTTCATCCACGGACAGCGCAAAACAGGGCGCGGCATTACGATTGCGTTCCACCAGCAAATGATAATCTGGCGGAGCGACATAGACCCGGCCTGCAACAATGGGTTCCTTGTCTACCGCCATGCGGACAGTCAACGGCGTGATGCCGTCCAGCATGTCAGCGAGGCAACTTTCGTGACCACTCGGCAAATGCGCGACAATCGCAATCGGCAACGGATAATCCTCCGGCAAGGCCTGTAACAACCGCGTAACCAACGGGATACCGCCTGCAGAAAATCCAATGTCG
>CAIJXJ010000016.1 GCA_903824575.1 uncultured Methylobacillus sp. | reverse complement strand
GGCCTCATGTTCGAGAATATCAATACGGTTTTTGGCTTAGATTCCAGTAATGGTTTTGCTTCAACAACACTGCATTGCACTTGCTGGTTTGACACAAAAGGGTTTTGCTTTATTCTGGGGGCTATGTAGATTGTGCTGCAGAACCCAAAAAATCTGAAGGCAGTACGCAATGAACTCGGCTTGTCCCAAACCTTTTAAAAATAACTTGGAATAAACAAATGACAAAAAGCCTCGATCTAGGTTGCGGTCCTACCCCCAAAAACCCCTTCAATGCAGTTGAAGTGTTTGGTGTTGATGTGCGTGAAGATTTAGAGCATGGAATTAAATGCGCCGATCTTGTTATCGAGCCAATTCCTTGGGAGGATGATTCATTTGAGTATGTCACCGCCCATGATTTTCTTGAACACATACCAAGAATAATATATGCACCAACACGTCGCAATGCTTTCGTGGAAGTCATGAATGAAGTTTATCGAGTATTGAAAGTTGGCGGGATGTTCATGTCCTTCACCCCTGCCTATCCTAATCCTGAGGCGTTCCGTGATCCCACACATGTCAATATAATTACCGACCAAACCTTCCAGGCATATTTTGACAACGTAAATCGATGGGCATCGGTGTATGGATTCAAAGGGGCCTTCGTAATCAAATTACAGGAATGGAGAGGTCCCCACTTGCTTACTGTCATGCAAAAAATCGAGTGGCCGCAACCGACCACCACCGCCTGAACACAAGTACAGAAAATACCATAGGGGAAAATTATGAAAGCTGTAATATTGGCTGGTGGACTAGGAACTCGCATCAGCGAAGAAACTTCCGCCCGTCCAAAGCCAATGGTAGAAATTGATGGGAAACCGATATTGTGGCACATCATGAAAAGCTATTCGACGCATGGCGTTCATGATTTTGTGATCTGCTGCGGTTACAAGGGGTTTGTCATCAAGGAGTTTTTTGCGAACTACTTCCTGCATACGTCGGATGTGACTTTTGACATGCAATCCAACAAAATGGAAGTGCATTCGCAACACGCAGAGCCGTGGAAAGTGACCTTGGTCGATACGGGTGAGAATACAATGACCGGTGGCCGTCTAAGACGAGTGCGCAAGTTCGTTGAAGACGAAGAAGCATTCTGCCTGACCTATGGTGATGGTGTATCGGACATCGATATCAGCGCATCCATCGCATTCCACAAAACTCATGGCAAGCTCGCAACCATGACCGCCGTGCAACCACCTGGCCGCTTTGGCATGATTGACATGGATGGACAACGCATTACGAGCTTCAAGGAAAAACCACAGGGTGACGGCAGTTGGATTAACGGCGGCTACTTCGTGCTTTCCCCAAAAGTCATCGACTACATAGACGATGACAGCACTCCTTGGGAAAAGGCACCAATGGAAAAGTTGGCACGCGATAATCAACTCGATGCTTTCATTCATCAAGGATTCTGGCAACCGATGGATACGCTTCGCGACAAGATGTATCTGGAAGAATTATGCGCAAACGGCAAGGCCCCTTGGATAAGGTGGACATGAATTCATTATTTTGGCGTGATAAGCGCGTCCTTCTTACCGGCCATACCGGCTTCAAGGGAAGCTGGATGTCACTCTGGTTACAGTCGATGGGAGCGCAGGTAACAGGTTATGCACTAGCTCCACCGACCGAGCCGAACCTGTTCGAAGTCGCCAACATTGGAAAAAACATGACTAGCGTCATCGGTGACATTCGCGATCTTGCGCATCTGAAAAAAGTGTTTACTGAGCACGAACCTGAAATCGTCATCCACATGGCGGCGCAGGCACTGGTGCGATATTCCTACATCGAGCCAGTCGAGACCTACTCCACCAATGTCATGGGATCAGTAAATCTGCTTGAAACGGTACGTTGCTCGAAGGGTGTCAAGGCTGTTGTCATTGTCACCAGCGACAAATGTTACGAGAATCGCGAATGGGCTTGGGGTTACCGTGAGAACGAAGCGATGGGCGGCCATGATCCTTACAGCAACAGCAAGGGCTGTGCAGAATTAGTAACAGCCGCCTATCGCAACTCTTATTTTCATCCAGACAAATACAGAGAGCATGGCGTTAGCGTTGCGTCAGCCCGGGCAGGCAACGTCATCGGTGGTGGTGACTGGGCGGCGGATCGACTGATCCCCGACATTATGCGCGCGATCACGCTAGGCCAAGCGGTCAACATCCGTAGCCCGCACGCGATCCGTCCCTGGCAGCATGTATTGGAACCACTGTCAGGTTATTTGTTGTTAGCACAAAGACTTTTTGAGTCAGGTGCCGACTATGCGGAAGGCTGGAATTTCGGGCCGAACGACAATGACGCGAAGCCGGTGCAATGGATTGTCGAAAAGCTGACGCAAGTTTGGGGTAAGGGCGCAAACTGGACGCTGGACGGAGGCGATCATCCGCATGAAGCGCATTACCTGAAATTGGATTGCTCAAAGGCGAAGGCGCGCTTGGATTGGCATCCGAGATGGCATCTGGAACACACATTGGGTAAGATCATCGATTGGCATCGCGCGTGTCAGGATGGTAAAGACATGAGAGTATTTTCTCTGCAACAGATACAACAGTATGTGGAAGGTTGATAGACATGAGTAGCGTATTACGTAAACAGCTAACGGTGGATGCAAACCATACCATTCATCTTGTGCTTCCGCCTGAGATGGGCGACGAAGTTGATGTCATCGTCTTCCCTCGGACCACTTCAAAAGTGCTAGCGCAGCAGGAAAGTCTGGCTATGGCAAAATTAATGGATGAAAGTGGCTTCGCCAGAAACGTTCTCAATAGCGTAGAAGAGGATTGTTGGAATGACCTTTGAAATCGTTCCGGGCACGATCTACAGTGCCCATTTCCCATTTAGCGATCTGAGCAATAAAAAGAAGAGGCCCGTGCTTGCAATCTCTGGCCGTGATGAAAACGACGATGTGCGTGTTGCTTTTATTACCAAGACGCCAGTGACCGAGGCACAGGGTTTTGTCCTCAATTTGGAAGACTTTATGGGGGAACCACTCAAGCATCAAAGCCATGTGCGCGCGGACAAAATTTTTAACCTCCATGTGAGTCGCATAGAGAAACCAGTTGCCCGGTTGAGTGATAAAGGCCATGAGCGCGTATTACGAAAATTGGTGACATTGGACATCCCCAATTTCGCTGCGCTCAAGTATCGCGACAAGCCATTCCAATCAGGCAGAAGTGTCATACCCCCTTCCGGCAAGGTGCTCGGTGCGCCTGAATTGCAGAACATGGTTGAAGCGTCACTAGATGGCTGGCTGACCACCGGACGTTTTAATACGGCCTTCGAAAAACGCTTTGCCGACTTTGTCGGTGTGCCTTATGCGTTGACTACGAATTCCGGTTCCTCGGCCAATCTGCTGGCGTTGACGGCGCTGACTTCTTGCAAATTAGGTGAGCGTGCGCTCAAACCCGGTGATGAAGTCATTACCGTGGCAGCGGCCTTCCCCACCACCGTCAATCCAATATTGCACAACGGCTTGGTTCCGGTATTCGTGGACGTAGATATTCCCACTTACAATATCGATGCTCAAAAAATCGAGGCGGCCGTAACCCCACTTACGCGTGCCATCATGATCGCGCACACGCTGGGCAACCCTTTCAATCTTGACGAAGTCATGCGGATTGCTAACAAGTACCAGCTATGGGTAGTCGAAGACTGCTGTGATGCGCTGGGCTCCACTTACACTCCCTCTCCACCTGCGGGAGAGGGTGGGGGTGAAGGCGCGCGCGTTAGTCAACATGTTGGCACCTTCGGCCACATTGCCACCTGCAGTTTTTATCCCGCACACCACATCACCATGGGCGAAGGTGGCATGGTCTTTACCCGCGACCGGGAACTCAACACCATCATCGAATCCTTTCGTGACTGGGGCCGGGATTGCTACTGTGGGCCGGGTTGTGACAACACCTGCGGCAAGCGCTTTGGTCAGCAACTAGGCTCGCTGCCTTTTGGATACGACCATAAGTACACGTATTCACACTTGGGTTACAACCTCAAGATTTCAGACATGCAGGCGGCCTGTGCCCTGGCGCAGATGGACCGCCTACCGGGGTTCATCGAAGCTCGGAAACGCAATTTTTCCTTTCTCAAGGAACGCTTGCAATCGTGTAGCGAATTTTTGATCTTGCCTGAGGCCACCCCTGGCAGCGATCCTTCCTGGTTTGGCTTTCCAATCACATTACGAGATGAATCAGGTGTTGCGCGGGTTGAACTGCTGAAATACCTGGATCAATATAAAATAGGCACGCGTCTGCTGTTTGCGGGAAACCTGACACGCCAGCCCTATTTTGAGGGCCGTAGCTACCGCATCAGCGGTGAACTCACCAACACCGATCTGGTGATGAACGATACCTTGTGGATCGGCGTCTATCCGGGGCTGAACGAAGAAATCCTGAGTTTCGTCGTCGAAAAGATCGAAGCCTTCTTCGGCGTCAATTTCTAGATATTAGGTGAATCATAGTATTGTGATTGAACCAATAGCAAAACTAAGGGTGGCCATCATTGGCAGTGGAAACATAGGCACGGATCTATTGATCAAGGTGCTTAGATCCCCACTTCTTGAGTGCGGTGCATTCATCGGACGGAACCTATCCTCGCCCGGCATGCAAAAGGCCCTATCCTTGGGCGTTCTGGTGTCTGCCGACGGTATCGATTACATCGAAAAACATCCGAACTGTTGTGAGTTGGTGTTTGATGCAACCTCTGCCAGAAGCCATCTGGAACATGCCCCCATTCTGAAAAGCCTGAACAAGAAAGTGATCGATTTGACCCCGGCCAAGATAGGCCTGATGAGCGTTCCTGGAGTCAACCTGGAGGATGCACTTGCCGAGACCAACGTCAACATGGTGACTTGCGGTGGTCAGGCATCCATCCCGGTGGCCTATGCCATTGGTCAAACCCAAACTGATGTGGATTATATAGAGGTCGTTTCCAGTATTGCGTCTCGAAGCGCCGGTCCCGCCACAAGGCAGAATCTTGACGAATACATCAAAACGACTGAAGACGGATTGAAGGAATTTTCTGGTGCTTCGCGAACCAAGGCGATATTGAATCTGAACCCTGCCGAACCATGCGTAGACATGCAAGCCACTATCTTTGCAAAAGTGAAAAATCCTGACATTGTGAAACTGGATGGTGTACTTGCTGGAATGGTTGAAAAAATTCGAACGTACGTGCCCGGGTACGAAATTATTCTTGGACCCATGGTTGAAAATGATCGCATCGTTGTGATGGTCAGGGTGCGGGGTTTGGGGGATTACTTGCCGGCCTATGCCGGAAATCTCGACATCATCAATTGTGCGGCGGTTGCCATGGCCGAAGAATATGCCAGGGCGGCTGATCAAAAACGGTCGTCAGTGAAGGCCAATGATGGATCGTAAGATTGTCATCAGTGACCCGACACTGCGGGATGGAAATCACGCGGTTCAACATCAGCTTAGTGCCCGACAGATCGCCGATTACTGCCGTGCTGCCGACGCTGCTGGCGTATCAATTATTGAGATTGGACATGGCAATGGGCTCGGTGCATCATCGCTTCAACTGGGCGAATCAGCCACGCCGGATCACGTTGCCCTGAAAACGGCACGAGCCAATCTTAACAAGTCAAAATTGGGCATCCATGTCATCCCGGGATTCGCAACGATCGAACGGGATTTGAAACCAGCATTGGATCTGGGTGTGGATGTTGTGCGAGTTGCTTCGCATTGTACTGAGGCAGACATTTGTGAACGCCACATTGGTTTTGCCAGAAGCATGGGAGTGGAGGTATGGGGCTGTTTGATGATGTCCCACATGATTTCACCCATGCTGTTGCTTGAACAGGCAAGAAAAATGGAGTCGTACGGCGCGGAGGGTGTCGTATTCATGGATTCAGCCGGGCATTACCTGCCTGACGATGTGAAACAGCGCGTCGAGCTGCTAACCAACGAACTATCCATCCCGGTTGGGTTTCATGCGCACAATAATTTGGGTTTGTCTGTTGCAAACTCCATTGCGGCAGCCGATGCGGGTGCAGGATTACTTGACGCATGTGCCCGTGGCTTCGGTGCTGGTGCTGGCAATGCCCCGATCGAAGTATTGGTCGCGGTACTGGAGCGATTGGGATACAGCACGGGTGTTGATCTCTATAAAATATTGGATGCTGCCGATTTTGCTGAACAAGCCCTGATGAAGGAAATACCTGCAATCAGGTCGTCAAGTGTAATCAGCGGCATGGCAGGTGTATTTTCCGGTTTTATGAAACCCGTGATGCGCATTGCAAAAGAATATGGTGTTGACCCGCGCGATGTATTTTTCGAATTGGGGCGACGCAAAATAGTGGCGGGTCAGGAAGACATTATTCTTGAAGTTGCCAGGGAACTTGCCTCAGGGGCAGCGGGAGAAAAACAATGAAACTTGAATGTCAGCAGAGAACCCGTCAGGACTGCCTGCAAGTCCTCAATGGTCGGGAAAAGGAGCTTGGGGCGTTGCGCAATTCCGAACTGGTCGTTATCGGCGGTACCGGCTTTGTCGGAACATGGATCGCTGAAATGATAGGTGCCCTAAATGATGAGTACCATTTTGGCATCAAGTTGTCGCTCATGTCACGCAGCACAGATCAATTTTCAACTCGCCTGCCACATCTTGCCAGCCGAACCGATATTCAACTGATCAAGTCGGATGTCCGTCAGTTGGGGCAGTTTCCGATGGCCGCTGACTGGGTGATTCATGCCGCAGCGAATCCTGATGTCCGAACGCATGCGACCAATCCTCTGGATACGGCATCTGTCATAGTAGATGGCACGATGTCCGTGGTGCGCACCGCAGAGCGACTGGGTCGTTTAAGAAAGTTGTTGTATCTCAGTTCCGGCCTGGTTTCTGGCGCCCAACCGGAATCTTCCCATGGCTTGCCTGAAAATGCACAAGGGGCGCCTGCGCCGGATGCCAGCTTCATGTATCCCAATGCGAAGCGTTTTGCGGAAACGATTTGCTCAGCGGCGAGAGCTCAATCACGCATTCCCGTGCTGGTGGCCCGTCCCTTTTCATTCATCGGCCCCTATCAGTCTCTGGATACGCCTTGGGCTCAAACAACTTTCCTGGCAGATGCGCTACGGGGTAATTCAATACGTGTCTTGGGCGATGGTCAAGTGATTCGCAGTTACCTCTACGGTAGTGATGCTGCCTACTGGTTCCTGAAAATTATTGTGTCTGGCGAGAGTGGTGATGTCGTTAATGTTGGTAGTCCGAAAGGAATTACTCTGCAAGACTTGGCTAAAACTGTAGCGAAAAACTTTGAAACATCCCCTGAAATATTATTCAACACCTCGCCGCGTAGTGCAGGGCGGGCCGCGCAATTATTACCCGACACCACACATGCAAAGAATCAATATGGGCTTGATGTCTTTACTCCTTTAGAAGATGCCATCAGACTTACGGCACAATGGCATGTCATGCAGATAGGCTAAGGATTTAGTGATGGCGGAAAAAAAGGTAAGTGATTACATCGCGGATTTTCTGGCGGACAATGAGATTCGACATGTATTTGGTATTGTGGGCGCAGGTAATGCGCAAATTTTTGATGCAATAACGCGTCTTGGCT
>CAIJXJ010000015.1 GCA_903824575.1 uncultured Methylobacillus sp. | reverse complement strand
TGAAGGGCATTCTATCCTCTCGTGTTAATGGAAAAAAGGTTTTTCATGACATTTTGCGTGACCTTTCAGACCCTGATCAGGTATTTGGTGAAGTTCGAGTTCAGCCGGGATACAGAATTCATTCTTTGGTGACGGATACGTTCTTCGAGAGTGGAATGAATCCGGCAGAAATTGATCCACGAAATTTTATCGTTAAATCAGAAGAGTTTGGCATCCCACAAGCTCGACATCGTGTCATTTTGCTAGGAATTCGTACCGATCTTGCACCAACATTCAATCGGCTGTCGCCACGAGGTGAGGTTAATGTGAGGGAGGTCATCCGTGATCTGCCTCCGTTACGTAGCAGGTTAAGCAGTGGAGATGATTCGGCAAGCGACTGGTCGATTGAGGTCAGGAGGCATCTGGAAGAGTTGGCAGAAGATGCTTTACAGAAAAATATGATTGGCTTGTCGGAACGACTGAGCAGAACTGCAGATCAAGTACGTTCCGACATGTCATCTGGTGCACTCCGCTGGCCAATAGGAAAGTTCTCAGGAGGAGCTCCACAGGCCCCGGATTGGTATCTTGATCCGAGCCTCCAAGTCTGGTTGAATCATGAGGCTCGCAGCCATATGACTAGCGATCTTCGACGATATGGCTATGCTGCCACCTATGCAGCCCATCACGGATACTCACCAAAAGGCCATTCGGGCTTCTCGCTTTCTGGTTTGGCACCTAATCATGAAAACTGGGAAAGTGGCAAGTTTGCAGATCGATTTCGTGTTCAGCGGTATGATGCACCTTCTTCAACGGTCACTAGCCACATTGCCAAGGATGGACATTATTTCATACATCCTGACCCCACACAGTGTCGTAGCCTGACTGTTCGTGAGGCCGCACGTTTACAGACATTTCCCGACAATTATTTTTTCCAGGGAAATCGTACACAGCAGTATCACCAAGTGGGTAACGCGGTTCCGCCAAGACTCGCTAGCATGATTGCTGAGATTGTCAGAGGGATTCTTGCCTGAACTATCCTGACATTGATATTGGAATCGCGTGGGTTATTTGATGTACCCCTCATCGAGAAGCTGTTCGTGAAGTTGCCAAATAAGAGTGCACTGCTTGTCTGATGGGATCTTGAGGGGGATCTTGGATGCCAAGAGTAGCAAGTCAGATTGAGTTTGTGTTAACAACTTGTTCTCAATGGCCCAAGTGCGCAGGCTTGCCCACTGGCT
Organism: uncultured Methylobacillus sp.; assembly: GCA_903824575.1. GTDB lineage: Bacteria > Pseudomonadota > Gammaproteobacteria > Burkholderiales > Methylophilaceae > CAIJXJ01. The sequence continues at coordinate 10,357 of CAIJXJ010000015.1, read as the reverse complement.
TCCTGAAACATTAAGCACGGCCACTTGCGTTGCAATTCCGTTGTCAATTTTCTGGATCTCCTTGGCAGTTTTGGCCGCACTACTGGCGACTTGTGAATCCTGCAAGGTGGCAAGAAAAGCAGCATTTAGTTGAATTCTTTCAGATTTAATCTGATCCCAGCAAGCCTGCATTTTTGCCCATTCGGTTACATTGTCTCTTGGTCGGCTTGGATCAGTTAACATTTCGAACACTCGTTTCGATATGACACTGATCTGCTCGATTATTGGAGCAGATAGACTTTGCCGGTCCCAAATTCCACGCAGATCCATCTGTTGTCCAAGAGCCTGCTCGGAAATCATGTCATGAAGCTTCGCAAGTGCATATGTAACAATGTTGGCACGATAACCGCCTTGGTACCAGTCTTGTTGTTTAACTAGCAATTCTGTACGGCGGAAAAGAATGGCCAGTGCTATCAGGTTCCGAAAGTATTCTTCGTTGAACTGTTTTTCATCCTCAACCCATGACTTGGCAATTGTGTCAGCAAAAAGCATGAAGTTCTTCTGGGCCCCCATGCTGACCTTGTTCGGCAAGCCTCTCCATGTGTTTTCAAACTTTGCCACATCCGTCTTGGTTAATAGTTGAGATTTAGGATTTTGAAGTTCGAATTGACGTTTTTGAGCCGGAGTGAATTTTCCTTGCTCATTGACGTATTGCCCTCTTGCCCGCTCGTAAAACCAGTGGGTCCCATGTTGCGCCCCTCCTGCAGGAGAAGCGAAAAGTCTACGAGAAAACTCTTCCAGCCTGATGTGGTAAGGGTGGTTGGCAAAAAAATCGGCATCGCTTACCTTGTTCTGACTGTTTGCATAGCGAGCAATTTCTGGAATCAGCACACCAGCCTTGTCAGGAGGTAGCACGGATAATTTCATTTGCACCATGACCCTCGACAAATCCGCACCATCTTTTTTGCCGGCAGTGCCTCTTCCCGCCATTGCAAGCGAGGCAGTTGTTTGACCTCCGTTCACGATTTGCAGATTGGTTGCACTGACGATTTCAAGCCCTGAAGCGGTCTGTTCTATGGATACGTCTTCTGCAGTGGCAGCAATTCCATTGTTGAAAGCAAAAAACATTTCAGGTTGATTTCTGATGGTCTGCTGAATTTTTGCGTTCACCTTGCCTCTTGTGCTCAGAAAAGAGCGCACATTTCCTTCCAGTAAGCGGCTCCCATAGCGATCATAAATTCCTGCCAGAACAGTGCCTGGAATCATGCACAGATAAGCCTGATAATCACCTTCTGACTGTGCGGCTGCCAAACATGGCAGGCCGTGGCCTCCAATCTCTGAAAATTCCACAACTAGCTCATCTCTACCAGTTGCAGAGATGTGAGCAGTATAAAGCCGTGTGATGTCCCATATATGGAGCTCGGCTGGTACACCGGCAATGTCCTCCTCAGGCCAGTCCTTGGCCTTGGACTTCAATTGACCATCACTGGCAAGATAAAAACGGTACTTCGTTACTCTGTCGCTCCATCCCATTAGCTCGGATGCAAGGCCATGTGCAGGATGACTTTCTTCTATGGATCCATCTGTCAAATTGCCATGCAAGGCTTCTTCCACAAATGCACGTAGCATACCGAATGTTTTGACGGCCTCGGCAGTATTGAATGTAGGCATATCATCGTCATTTGAGAAATTCGCCACCAGAAGTGCAAGCGAATTATCTGCCTCATCGAATGCATAACCATCAATTTTCAGCTTCTTTTTGCCACTTATTCCTTCGAATCTGCATGCCTCGAAATCCACGAACTCTTCAGCATCGGATAGACGTTCACCAACTTCGTCGACAAAACCGGCCCGATTGAAGTCAAGGTTGGATTCTGCACGAGTACGTACAGTTTCGAGCAAGTCATTGCGAAATTCGGCGAGATCCATTAATGATCCTTCTATGCTGCATTTGGATGTGGGTTAGGTGAAATGCGAAAACTTTCGCAAGCTGGAAGCAGGAGTTCATAGCTGACATGACTGACTCCGCCAGCAAGCATTTCTGAAGTGATGCGGGGGAAGTCATTGCTTATCGAAAATATCGCCAATGATCGTTCGATTAAGACGGGGGTATCGTAATCAGGCCGCGGAGAATATCCTGCGGTTATCAAACTGTTCTCAAAAAACTCGCATGTGTCATGATCATCAGCCAGTTTTGAGCGGATATCGTTTACCAGTGTGTTGAGTGTGAAAGCTTTAGCTTCATCAGGAACCCCATCAGCAAGTTCAAGAACGGCCAGAAAAACAGGGCGAACCGTGGTCTGCAGTTGTCGCTCGGAGGAGATGGTGACCTTGTGTGCACCTGGACGAATAGTTTTAACCTCCCATGCGGCACTTGGCGACTGGAAGTCCTGATCGGCTTGCTGTGGCCCAACCCATGCCGTAATTGCATCCGCTTTCCCTAGTTGATTGAAAAGGTATTGCAAAAATAGGAGTTCCCCACAAAGTCCACGAATCTGATTCTCGCTTAATAAGTCAGGTATTCCGCGTTCAAAAAGCCTCCGCCAATTGGATAATCTACCAAGTACAAATCCAAGTGATTTGTTTGCAGGCAAACCCGTATTGCGGGACGATTCGATCAGGTCATTGCACAACATTGAAAACATGGGATTCAGTGAAGGCGCGTCTAGAGTTAACAGTAGGGACCATTTTCCATCGTCACGTTTGAATGTACGCACACGGATTGCGCGCATGTCACGAATTGTTGGTGGCATCTCTGTCGTAACCAGCAACAGAAGCCTTTGATTGTCCATATCCTTGCCAAGATAGAAATCCAAAGGATGATTTGCATCGCAGAGCTGAAAAACAGAATGCAGAGGATCTGTTGCAAGTGAGTTCCAACGCGAATCAAGCTTGTTCGCCATCATCATCATCTTCCATGTCATCTTCGTAAGTAATTTCGCTTGCAAGCATGTTGCGTAATTCAACAAGATTGATTCTGTATTTCACACGTTGACTGGCTACATCCAAGGATGGAAAACTCAAACCAATTGCCACAAGTGCAATGCCTCCCGGAAGAGGAAAGTCAGATGGGGGATTTCCTACGGTAGGTTTGAGTAAATGCAAAAGAAGGAGAGGGCGCTTCCGCAACCGGCGATAGGAACTTGCTGGGACAGTCTGTTTAGATGCATTTTCTGGAATGGATCGGAAGTCAAGATCAGCCTGAATGATGTCTTCTTCTGATAAACCGGCTTTTTCATCTGCAGGTGAGCCAACTCGCATCTTTTTTTCGTTGACGAGAATCGATCTTTTTTCATGTTCAACCAGAATCTTGCGCTCCCTGAGGTGGACAACGAATCCATTGACCAATTCGTGTTTGCCAGCAGATCCACTAGGTATGGCGACATCCCATTCAAGCAGTTTATTGTCATTTGACGCCTCGATAAAATCTGCCAGACCAGTCGATTGCAATTTCAGGTTTAAAGGATGGCTTACAAACCTTCTCAAAAACTGGACTATCAATGTCTTGTCAACGCCAACCCAAACCGGATAACTGCGATCCTTGTTTCTCTCTGCTCCAGATGAAACGAGTTCCTCGACAAGCATCTGCGCTGCCTTGTAGTTGCCAAGCATGGGCGCCTGATCTAAAGGAAGGCGTGTTGATTCAAGTCCTTCCTCACTGATTGACATCGTGTGAATTATTTCTTCCGAGTCACGCATCTTGTTTCTGGCAGTGATCATCAGTGAATCCGGATGTGCTCTTACTCGCAGGCCAAAATCGATTGGCTTGAGTCTGGAAACTTGCATTCTACGAATCTCAGATCGAAGCTCGTCAGTTGCCTCGGATATGTGCGAATACCAATTGGCCGATTCCTCTGCTATCCATATCCGGAACAAATCCTCGTATCCAGTACGGTAGCCAAACCAACGCCCCATTTGCAACAGGGCATCGTACATCTGTGTTCCTCGATGGAAATAGCTAATACATAATCCCTCGAGTGTCAGGCCGCGTGCGAGACTGTTGCCACCAACAGCAATGACCCGCAATCCGCTATCCTTGTAGATGGCATAGTCCAAACTTGCAGCGCCACTTTTTTGATTAACAGACCTGATTTCTATGGGTAGTGTAGCTACCGTCAGAGCAGCCTGCACATCAGGCCAAGTCGAACCAGAACCAACATACTCACGTTTATATGTTTCTTGCAGGGCAGCCAACGTGCCGTTCTTCAATGCCTGTGCTTCTGGCAGGGAAGCGTAGTTACGAATGTCTTCCTGCATTTTCCGCAGTATCACATCAAGAATGTCTCTTACCTGGATCTGAATTAGCGTGTAATGACTGACATTAATCAGCATTGAACGGTGCTTTGGTGTGCCATTTCGCAAATCCATGATCGCATTGATCACAAGAAAGCATCTTAGCGCGTCAAGCAATGATGCAGGTACACCGTCGATGACACTGTCTGATTTTTGAGAACGAGGAAAATCTTCCTCTGCGTCATTGATGTGGCGAAGGCAATCAAGAGGTGAATCATCCCCGAAGATAAGTCTTGCACCGACATAATTTGTCGGTGCATCAAGTGCGTAGATGAAGTCGCGAGGAAACAGATCATCACCGACCATGGCATCGGTCGTGTCAGGATTAATGAATACATTGGCGAATGGCGTAGCCGTGAACCCCACATAGCTGGATCGTGGAAATACCTTCAAAAGACTTCGAATGCTGGCATTAATCGCGGTAGCCTTCGCAGGGTTAGTGTTGACTGATGCGTTATCGGCTTCATCATCGATCAATAGCAGCGGCAGATTGATCTGTCCACCTTGAGTTGCATTGAAGGTTATTAGCCAGTCAGTCAGGTTTTCAAGAATTCTCTTGTTTTTCTTAACCACCAGCAGAACGGGTTCGTTGTAATCCTTAAGCTTGAACCCCAACTGAGTTACGGTCGAGGTCTTGAAATCGCCGACAGTCGAAGTAAATACACCTGCGGCACGAGCACCATTAACCAGACCAACGCCAATCTCTCGTCGATGGCGGTTTCGGTTGACCACACCGGAACTATCCAAGCCGACAAACCCGGCATCAAGTCGAGCCTGGGTCTGGCGTCGGAGGCTTTCAAGTGTACCTGTCATTAGAATTACGAGCTTATATCCGGCATCGGCGGCCTTGCAGATCAGTCCGGTATAGTTTGATGTTTTCCCGGACTGCACATCACCCATAACGAGTCCGCGTCTTGGCCAGCCAGGCTCTCCAGCAGGATTTCCCATCAAATCCAGAATTTCATCTGTCACCTTGTCAAGAGATGCAATGACTTTCGGCCCCCAACCCTGCTTACGCATTTCTGTTTGGTAACGAGTCCAGTAGAAAGGGTCAATATCCGCCTTTCTTGCCTGAAGCCACGGTGCATGGTTGTCAATAACGCAGCTGCCAATTCCCATTTCGATGGTCAGTGCTTCATGAAGTCTTCTGATAACATCCATGAACTCAGTATCCGAAACGGCATAGAGTGGGATTTTCCGTAATTGTCCGGCAAGGGCAAGAATTTCTTCTTCTGTAGGAATACCATCCACAGTTAAGGCCGTGATGACACCCAGCTCCAACCGGCGCGCATTGTCCGAGACAGCTCTGTGAATGTATTCAGCCATGATTTTCAAACTCCTCAACGATCTTTCTTGTGGCGGCAGGATGTAAATTAAATGGTTCAATCAGGTGCAATGTGGCAAGAAGTGTTTTTCTTAATGCAGACTCTGCATCAAGGTCAGCAAAGAGAGATTCCGCTACCTCTTTGAGTCGGCCAGAAACATCATCTCCATTAAAAGATGATTTAATGTCGGAAGCCATTCTCGAATACAGTGCCTCTGCCGGAAACGAACTTTCAATTACGTCCAGCACGGCACTGAATCCCTCAGCATCCATGCTGCTTAAACGAGCCAAGAATGCCTTGACGGACGGGTGGTCACGATTTATGTCGAAACGAACACCATCTCGGTCGAATATTTCATTCCATCCTGGAGTAATTTCACCTCTATCCGTGTTGCGGCCACGAAACGTTATTGTGCGTCCACTTGCCTGCCGAATTCGCTCTATGGTTCTTCGAAGATTAATGCGTACTGCTTCTGGAGGGTGTGCGGCTGACTTCTTGATATCAAGGGTCCAGAGATGATCAAGCGAATTTGGTATGTCAACACGAACTCGAGCAAGTTTGCTGAGTTCATCCTTTCGCGCAAGGCGAAACCACGTCCCCCAGATGATTAGTCTACGATTTCTGTAAACGTAAAATCCTTGCTGGTTTCGGAGTCCATCGCTGCCCCCAGCTCGGGCCATTTCCGTTGGTGAGAGTTTGCTGGCATGTGGAAGAATGAATGGTTTGACTATAATCTTTGTGCCTTCCACATTGAAACCATCTTCATCTAGATGCTGGGTTGATTTGTTATCCGAAAGAAATGGATCAATTGGTGGGAGCGGATGCTGGTTGATTGCAATGCTCACGCGAGAACGACCAGGTTCAGGGCTGATGAATCTGTGAAATACCAAAGAGAGATGGTTGCGAGCGCGATCCATCTGGTGGCCAAGGGCAGTCTCCATTGAGCTTTCACCAACGATTATCCGGTCAAGATTTTGCCACAAGACAATTGTGCCTTTTTCTTGAGTTCGCAGCTCATTCAGATGGGGTATATCCTGCAAATCAACTTCATCCAGTTCGAGCATGATCCAAGTTCCACGCTCTACAACGATGTCAAGATCCCAACAGTAGGCAGAATAGACTCCATCTTTTAGGGAAATAACAGTCATTCGACGACATTGTGACAATGATGAAGTCTTTAGGCCAAGACCATAGCGTCCCATGTCGTCGATGTGCCGTTTCTGGAGCGGATTCATACTGCCATGACGCATGGAGTCTTCGAGGACATTTCTTGTCATTCCATCGCCATCATCGATGATGGCGATGTAGGGCTCATCGGTAGGGCGAAACTCTATATTTATGTGTTTTGCCTTTGCCGAGATGCTGTTGTCAATGAGGTCTGCCAAAGCAGATTCGAGCGAATAGCCGATTGACCTCATTGATTCCAGCAACGAGGGCGCGTGAGGGGGGTGTTGTATCTCCTTCACGGCATGAGCTCATATTGAAAAAATGCCCATGGATGACCCCGAAAAACTTCTGCAGCCTTCAGGGCATGGTGTAGGTTAAGAGGCTTTATTGAAGTGTAACTTTTCCAAATTGCCCCTTTTTTAAACGGAATCTTGCAGATCCACATCGCCTGTCTCATCTTGTTGGAACGCGTTTATTATTAATCTTGTAAGGCTCGTAGAGTGAGCTTGCTGAATCACGATACCAATAATAAATACTAACATGATGGCATGCTACCGAATATTACATAATTGGCGCATTGATATCTCAACGAGATGGATTCTTCTACCAAGACAATAGGGCATTGAACCTTATGAGAGTATTTTCACTTACAGTCGCATGGCGATAGGCATTTTTATTTCTGTTCAAAGTTCTTGAATCAGAGCTTATCTAGCGTTATTAAATGCTTGCTCCGCAACTACGTTGCACGATGGATCGACATTGGCGAGCTTCAATATAGTGTAGATGCGCTTCTTTTGTACTGTTACACGAAGTGTTTCTTAACACTCCATTTCTTATAAATCTGACGGATAGCATTCAGTTTTCAAATCAAATACTGTGCTAAATCTAACCAAATCCGGTTTTCCTCCAGCTCTTCGGCGAATAGTAAGGTGAGTAGCTGTCATCCTGACCAATTCTTCTGATGAGATATTCTCGCGAATCCATTGGAATTTAGTTTTGTAATTCTGGAGGTGCCAATGCACTCGATAACAAGTCAGGATGAGAAAATAACCCTGGATAACACATTAAAGTGCGATGAGACCTATTGCTGACAAAGTGGCCAATGACTCAATACCGCCACGAAACCAGAAACTGAGTCTGGCGACAACAGTCTGGGAACGGGGTAAAAAATAATTGGGAGCGAACCCCAATCTACAGCCGCCGGACAGCCGTACCAATACGCTGACAGACATGAAGATGACCCCGGTCATGCTGCCCCCATCGCTCGTGGACAAAAATCATGGTGACCCGGTTAAGGTGGGCACCTATTAAAGAATGCCCCTCACGCAATCTACGACCCCCAACCTAGAAACTACAGTGGCGGGCGTGGTTCAGAAAGCGCGAAGGGCTAAATCGTAAAGCGGGACAAGGTCGGGTTCGGATTTGCACCAAACATTTCGGTGGTATAAGCACCGCGACGCCATGACCACCGGCTTAGGTCAAAATGATCAGTTAATGAAGGCGTTAATACATGCCTGCATAGTATTGTCGTGTAGTTCAATTACCTTCTGGATGCTCGACCCTCCGTTTGGCAATGGCTCTAGCTGATAGCCGCCAGCAAGATTCCAAACCAAGGGAATAGCAAGGTTCTTGGCCATATCAAAAACTATTTGATCACGCTGAAGCATTTGGTCTGTGGTGAGGAAGCCACCAAATGGATCGTTTACATGTGGATCGGCTCCCGCTTGATAAAGAATAATATCGCAATGTTTAAGCTGCGAAACCAACTTGGGCAGGGTTGAGAGAAATGTATCGGCATTGGAAGTGTAGGCTTTTGTGTTGGTAATGTTTGTCACCCAAGATGATTCTGTTTTTAGGATGATATCGTCGGTACCGTTGCCGTAGTGGTAATCGCAATCAAGAATCCCAACACGCTGGACTTTCCCCTCGTTTTTGAGGGCAAGGGCAGTAACCATTAAGCCATTAAACGTGCAGAAACTTCCGCCGCCACCGTAACAAGCATGATGGAATCCAGAGGTTGGCGAAGAAGCAACGCCCCCATGATCTAATACCCATCTTGCGGCTGAAAGCATGGAGCCGGAAGTGTGAGGCAACGAGTCAGCAATTACCTGTAGCCTGTTGCCGAACCCATTGTTTACACGCATGGATAAAACACCTTTTACATATTCCGGCTGATGTGCGAGGCATAGTTGCTCCTGCGTGACAGGCAATGGTTCGATCAATTTGACGTTGAAGTGCCTTGCATTGACCCATGACTCGACCACCTGTTTTGGTTTGAAAGAGCTAGGAGAAACCCCGCTATGGTTGTTTGCCACCATGCGCTCGGTATAAAAAACGGGAATGAACTGTTGAGCCATGGGGATGGGTATATGCTGGTTGGCACCGTGTTATTCAGTCATGCATCTGGATGAGGATTGACGCTATCAGGCACATCATTGAAATTGAAGAGCGTGATATTTAAGTGGTGGTCTTTAATTGGGATCGAACTATACGCTTGACATGAAAAAATTGGCAACGTGAGAAATAGGGGACTTTCCACATTGCGGCTTAATCGGGCAACCCGCCGGAAGTAGACTGCAATTTACTTGATGCCTTGTTCGGACTGGTCGCGGTTAATCTAGTTACTCAGCCATCGGCCGGCTAGCACCTATTAGGTGGCCCCGCAGGGCAATCTGGGAGGAAGCATGGAAAAATCATGCCCACCGCACCAGCCGTTTACGGGGCCAGCTGATATTTTATAGAGCATTTATGGATAAGACTTAGTAAGTCCCCTATTTCACTGGAGTAATTATGTTCTGGTTCAGGAAAAAAGCACTACCTCAGGTGGCCACCAACCGGGTAAAGCTCAAGCCTTTGTACGAGGGTGATAGAGGCACAAACGATTTGTACGCTAATGATGCCGAGTTGCGCGTCTGGATTCCTGAACCGCTTAACGTGGCTATGAAGGAAGTGGCCGAGAAGCAGGGTATTACGCTCGCCAAGAGCCTGCGCGATGTGCTGGTGGCGTACCTATACGGCTTCCATGAGTTGCTTTGTATGTACGATAACGGCACTGGCATTTGTCATCCACCACCGCCCCCAGAACCATCTAGCGGCATCAAGTTTTCACGTGCAAGAGTGGTGGATTACATCCCCGGCCTCGGCAAAAACCTCGCGCCACTTAAACTATTCGTGCATGAAAAGATGAAGGCCGATTTGCAATTATTGGCTGACAAGGCTGGCTTGCCACTATCTCAGTTTGTGCGCGAAATACTGACGTCTCACTACCTTGGACATACCGTATGGCCTGAGCGCAATGCACTATGGACACGAGAGCAGCAGGATGTAGCCGAGGGCTGGGAATCTGGCCGCGTAAAAGAAGATGGAATAACTACACCGACGTCTGAGGAAGAATCTGCGCTTGAGGGCAAGATTGAAAAACTGTGGTGATAGGCGGATTGATAACGTTTGCTCCGATTTGATCTGAGATCTGCACATGAAAAACCGGATTGCCTGATGACACGCTCTCTGTAGGGATTGAAGCCCAACAGTGCGCAGAGGACAGGCTCTAATTGCCGCTAATCTCATCTGGACCGCATGTTATTGGAAGTAAT
>CAIJXJ010000014.1 GCA_903824575.1 uncultured Methylobacillus sp. | reverse complement strand
GTGGTCATGACGCGGATGCGCCCAGTTATTTTCATTTGCAATTGCTTTGTCTTGATCAGCAGCAGCCATTGCAGCCATCGGCATTGCGATAGTCATGCCTGCAGCCAGACCCAGAGCGATCTTGATTTTGCTCATCTCCATGTTCAATCTCCATAGTGATTACAACTAAGGGTTAATAAAGCGATGCTCCCAAAAAAAGAAACGCCTCCCCTTGTACCGGGTCATGCGTAGCCATTTCTGAAAGCCCACTTTTCGCAACACCAATGTGTGCTAGTTCCATGGTAGATCAGTCCAAATTGATTTGCAATACCGACACCGCAAATTTATTAGGCTTCAGGCCGATCCGCCATGAGGTGGTGCTATCATAGAATCAAATATCCCCACATCGCAAGACTTTTTAACAACCCCATTTATGATGTCCGATTACACCAAAATACTTTTTCCTGCCTTGGAGCCCCAAGATCAAGGCTGGCTGGCCGTTTCCGGCGGCCACCAGCTCTATTACGAGGTATGCGGCAACCCTGGCGGCGCGCCGGTCATATTCCTGCACGGCGGGCCTGGCAGTGGCTGCAATTCGATGCAGCGGCGCTTTTTCGATCCTGTTTTTTACCGCATTATTTTGTTTGATCAGCGCGGCTGCGGACGCAGCCTGCCGTCAGGATGCATCGAAAACAATACGACACAGTATCTGATCAAAGACATTGAGAGTCTCCGTATTCACTTGGACATTCAACACTGGCTGGTGTTCGGTGGCTCATGGGGAAGCACGCTGGCGCTGGCATACGCCACCACTCATGCACAAGTTATCAGAGGAATGATCTTGCGCGGCATCTTCTTGTGCCGACAATCCGAGTTGGACTGGTTCCTGTACGAGGTGCGCAATTTTTTTCCAGAGGCCTGGCAGCGCATGACGGCACCACTGACCGCAGAACAGCAGAAGGACATCCTGCGCGCCTATCACAGCCTGGTCTTTTCCGGAGATGTGAGTGCCGCGCGCACTTGGAATACATTCGAGCACGCCATCATCAGCCTGATCCCCGGTGACTCCAGCAGCAACATGCCCAACGACAACGTGACACTTGCCCGTGCGCGGGTACAGCTGCACTATTTGGTCAATTTGGGATTTCTGCAGCAACCGCTACTGGAGAGAATTGATTGTTTCCGCCAAATTCCCGCCATCATCATCCAGGGGCGCTATGACATGGTGTGCCCCCCAATCACGGCCATCGAACTGCATCAGGCGTGGCCGGAAGCCCAGTATATTGTCATCCCCGATGCCGGACATTCGGCCATGGAACCCGGTACCGCCACCGCGCTGGTAGCCGCCACCGAATCCTTCAAACAGTATTGCTGACCGACCGTAATAGTATGCAATCCTCTCTTTCTATCGAGCACGCCAAACACCTCCTCGCAAGCTTTGGCACCATTCTGGCCGCTGGCACGCTATCCGGATTTGCCGCCCACAAACTGCGTATACCGGATGTGGCAGCATTCCTCCTTATCGGCATTGTGCTGGGCCCACAGTGCGCAGGGCTGGTCAATATCGCACCCGACTCCGCTCTCAACCAGCTGATCCTGATTTTTGGCTCCTGCTACATACTGTTTGATGGCGGCGCCACTCTGCGTCTCTCCGTCCTGAAAGAAGTATGGGTGACCATCACCATCATTGCCACGCTAGGCTTGCTGATCACGGCTGGAGTGACCGCCGTAGCTGCCTGGTATTTCCTGGGGGCTCCGTTCATCGTGGCACTGCTGCTGGGATCAGTCATTGCCTCGACCGATCCGGCGACCCTAGTGCCGGTTTTCAAACAGATCAAGATTCGCGAGCGTGTGGCTCAAACGGTATTAAGCGAGTCAGCGTTCAATGATGCCATGGGAGCCATCCTCACCTTCACCGTGCTGAGCGTCGCCATGGGGCAAGGAGAATTTTCTGTTTCAAACGCCCTGCTGGAGCTAGCCCAGCAATCAGGCTTAGGAGTATGCGCCGGTGGCGCGCTGGGCTATCTGGCGGCCCTCCTGATCGCGCATGAAAAATACGACTTCCTGGCGGAATATGCCCCAGTGGTAACCTTGATGGCCGTGCTTGGCGCCTATCTCGGTGCCGATAGCCTGCACGCCAGCGGCTTCATGGCGGTATTCGTGTTCGGCATCGTGCTAGGCAACAAGGAGCGCTTTGGTTTTTCCATGCCACAAGAGGAAACTGCCAAACTTGATGAATACATACTGACCACCTCCCTCATCATGCGCATGTTCATCTTCATCCTGCTGGGCTCACAGGTCGATTTTTTTCTGATCCGGCAATATGCATCTGGCGGCATTAGCGTTGTCATTGTATTCATTCTGATCGCGCGACCCCTGACCGTTTTCCTGTGCGCTTGGCCGGACCGGCGCGCCAAATGGCAAAGAAATGAGTTGCTGTTCATGTGCTGGACACGCGAAACCGGTGTCATTCCTGGGGCGCTGGCCGGCCTCCTGGTCGGTATGAAGGCTCCCGCCGCTCCCATGATTGCTTCGATCACCTTCATTGCGATCCTGATGACCATCCTGCTGCAGGCCACGACCACGCGATGGCTGGCAGAGAAGCTCGGCCTGCTGGAATGATGCTGAGCTTCAGAAAACTCAGGCAATTGCAACACCACCCGGCCATAGCCGAACCTCGGCAGGCGCTGGAACGGCATCGTTACAGTACCCCGCTATTTGTGCTGCGGGAAACCATCAGCGCCTTCCGTCAGCACAACGGCCTCTCGCTATCCGCATCACTATCGTTTTATGCCATGTTCGCGCTGATCCCAATGGCGCTCCTGATGTTCTTCCTGCTCAGTCACTTGGTCATTTCATCCAACTACGCCATCGTCAAGCTGGCCATCCTGACCAGCAATCTGGTGCCAAAATTCAGCCACCGCATCATGATCGAGGTCTATAACATCTCGAAGCACAAGGCGGTTTGGGGCGTGTTCGGCATGTTCGCGCTGTTCTGGGCAGTCACGCCGCTGGCGGGTGCGCTTCGCGCTTCTTTTTACGCCATGTCATCCTCGACAGAGGCTCCATCCTTCGTACACCGCACGCTGAAGGATGCCCTGGCGGTGCTGGGCATGCTGCTGCTGTTTTTTCTGTTTACCTTAAGCGGCGTGATGCTGGAAAGAGTGATCAGCTTCCTACAGCCTTTTTCACCCTTCCCCGGTGCCATCAACGCACTGTCTTCCCTGCTGCTCTCCACTCTGATGATCGCAGCTTTTTACCGTGCTTTCTTTCCAGTCCAGGTCGCGTTCAAACATATCCTGATCGGCTCGATCGTCACCGCCGGCATGTGGATCGTGATGCGCCCGGCCTTCAGCCTTTTTCTGCTACTCAATCAATCCTATGGCACCATCTTCGGTGGCATGAAGAACATGTTCATTTCCATCGGCTGGCTATATTACAGCTTTGCAGTATTTTTGCTCGGCACGGAACTGATCTTCACGCTACGCCGGAAAGAAGTGCTGATGCTGAGAGATTTATTTGGCGGTACGGCACAGTCCCATGCCGGCTACCTGAACAAGCTGATGTGCCTGTTCGGAAAAAAACTGAATCAAGGCGACTATGTTTTTCGCGCAGGCGATCAAGGCCATGAGATGTACTATCTGGTGTCTGGCGCGGTTGCCATTCATCATCAAGGCAAGGTGATTCGCCAGCTCGGGGATGGGGAATACTTCGGAGAGATGGCTGTACTGGTAAACGCAGAACGTACGGCAGATGCGCTTGTACAATCCAGAACGGCCGAAATTCTCTGCATCAGTGCCGGAAGCTTTGAAGCTTTATTGTGTGAGGAGCCCTCCATTGCCATGTTTTTTTTGCGCGACATGGCACAGCGTCTGCGTCAATCCAACCTGAATCCTGAGGGCCGACTCAACATGACTATCGAAAAACAAGGTTAAGCTCTTTATACTTGCAACCATGATCAATCAGAGACTCAATATCGTCATCCTCGCCGCCGGCCGTGGGACACGCATGCATTCCGACCGGCCCAAGGTGTTGCACCAAGTGGCCGGGCGCGCCATCCTCTCTCATGTCATCGCTTGCGCCGAGCAACTGGGTCCCGAGCGGGTCGTGGTGGTGTATGGCTTTGGCGGGGAAATTGTCCCGCAAACCATCTCCAGGCCAGATATCACATGGGCCATGCAGGCCGAACAACTCGGCACCGGTCACGCCGTGCAACAAGCCCTGCCTTGGCTAAACCGCGATGGCATCACTCTGGTGATGCTGGGCGACGTGCCATTGCTGCAAGCTTCAACCTGCAAATCGTTGCTGACTCATGCGGCTACATGCCTGGCCCTGCTCACAGTGGAAAAACCGGATCCTGCCGGCTACGGCCGCATCCTGCGCAATGCCAACGGCCAGGTACAGGCCATCGTGGAACAGAAGGACGCCAATGACGAGCAGCGGGCTATCAGGGAAGTCAACAGCGGCATCATGGCGATGCCAACGGCAAGACTGATCGAATGGCTGGCCAGGCTAGACAATCAAAACAACCAGGCCGAATACTATCTGACCGACATCATCGCCATGGCGGTGGCGGACGGTGTCGGCGTGGTGAGCGAAATGGCAGCCGACGAATGGGAGGTAACCGGCATCAACTCCAAGCAGGATCTTGCAAGTGTCGAGCGCCAGTACCAGAGGCAAACCGCCGCAGGATTATTGCAAGCCGGCGTGACGCTTCTCGATCCGGAACGACTGGATGTTCGCGGCGACATCAAGGTTGGGCGGGATGTCAGCATCGACATTGGCTGTATCTTCGAAGGCACGGTCGACATCGGCGACAACGTCAGTATCGGTGCCTATTGCATCATTAAAAATGCCCGGCTCGGTAACGGCACCACGGTTGCGCCCTACTCCCATATCGATGATGCCCAGGTGGGTCAGGACTGCCGCATCGGACCTTACGCCAGGTTGCGTCCGGGCTCGCAACTGAGTTCGGATGCGCACATCGGAAATTTCGTCGAAATCAAGAACAGTCAAATTGGCAGTGGCAGCAAGATCAATCACTTGAGCTATGTTGGCGATGCGACGGTAGGCCGTGAAGTCAATATTGGCGCCGGCACCATCACCTGTAATTACGATGGCGTAAACAAGCATCGAACCATCATCGGCGACCACGCCTTCATCGGCTCGGATTCGCAACTGGTGGCGCCGGTGACGGTAGGCAATGGCGCCACCATAGGCGCCGGCTCAACCATTACCAAGAACGCACCAACCGATGCACTGACCTTGTCGCGGGGCAAGCAGATCACGATCACAGGCTGGAAACGGCCAGAAAAGAAGATTTAAAATGTGCGGAATCGTCGGTGCTATCGCCTCCAGAAACATCGTCCCAATCTTGATCGAAGGACTCTCCCGGCTCGAATATCGCGGCTACGACTCGGCCGGGATCGCGGTATTGAACCAGGGCATCCAGCGTGTGCGTGCAGTGGGGCGCGTAGCCGGATTGCAGCAGAAGGCTGACGAAGCGGGGCTCACCGGATTCATCGGCATAGGTCACACCCGCTGGGCCACACATGGCGGGGTAACCGAATCCAACGCCCACCCGCACGTCTCCAGCGGTGAGATTGCCGTGGTGCATAACGGCATCATCGAAAACCACGAACAGCAGAGGAATCGCCTGAAAGATCTGGGTTATGTGTTCGAGTCCCAGACCGATACTGAAGTCATCGCGCACCTGATTCATCACCACTACAAACAGGAGCACAACCTGTTCACCGCCACGCGTCGCGCCATGGGAGAATTGACCGGCGCCTACGCCATCGCCGCGATTTCCATCAACGCCCCCGACCTGATGGTTTGCGCGCGACAAGGCTGTCCCCTGCTGCTCGGTCTGGGGGAAGGTGAGAATTTCGCCGCCTCCGACGTTTCCGCCATTCTCTCCGTCACGCGCCGCGTAATCTACATGGAAGACGGCGATGTCGCTGAGATCCGCCAGGATGGCATCACCCTGCTAGACGGTCAGGGCAGTCCGGCTACCCGCAAGATCCATGTCAGCGACGTGTCGCTGGCATCGATGGAACTTGGCCCCTATACCCACTACATGCAGAAAGAGGTGCATGAGCAGCCGCGCGCACTGACCGACACCATGGAGGCGTTGATAGATGACGGAGGGTTCAGTCCTGCGTTGTTCGGCAAGGGCGCTGACCAGATATTCAAGGAGGTTGATAGCGTGCTGATTCTGGCCGCCGGTACCAGCTACTACGCGGGACTTACGGCTAAATACTGGCTGGAGGGCATTGCCCGCATTCCGACCTCGGTCGAGATTGCCAGCGAATATCGCTACCGCGAATCGGTGCCCAACCCGAAGCAACTGATCGTCACCATTTCCCAATCCGGCGAAACTCTGGACACCATGGAGGCGCTCAAGCACGCCAAGTCGCTGGGACAGGGTTTGACACTAGCCATTTGCAATGTGCCGGAAAGCGCCATCCCGCGGGCGTCCCGCCTGGTATTTCACACCCGCGCCGGCGCCGAAATCGGAGTCGCCTCGACCAAGGCCTTCACCACCCAGTTGCTGGGCCTGTTCATCCTGACGGCGACCCTGGCCAAAGTACGCGGGCGGTTAGCACCAGATCTGGAACATCAATATTTGGAAGCCTTGCGTCAATTGCCGGTCAGCGTCCAGCACGCCCTGAATCTGGAGCCGCAAATTCAAAAATGGGCCAGGCTGCTGGCCAACAAACATCACGCGCTGTTCCTCGGCCGCGGCGTACATTATCCGATCGCACTGGAAGGTGCGCTCAAACTAAAAGAAATCTCCTACATCCATGCCGAGGCCTACCCTGCCGGCGAACTCAAACACGGCCCGCTGGCGCTGGTGGATGAGGACATGCCAGTAGTCGTCATCGCGCCAAACGATGCCCTGCTGGAGAAGGTCAAATCCAACATGCAGGAAGTGCGTGCCCGCGGTGGCGAGTTGTTCGTGTTTGCCGATCAGGATAGTCATTTCACCGAGAGCGAAGGTGTGCATGTCATCCGCACGCCCCGCCATTCCGGCGTGCTTTCTCCCATTGTCCACTCCATCCCGGTGCAATTGCTGGCCTATCATGCCGCCCTGCTCCGAGGCACCGATGTGGACAAGCCGCGAAACTTGGCCAAATCGGTCACAGTCGAGTAAAACACGCACCCAGATCCAACTCAAGGAGTCATCATGGCCGGACAACCAGAAATCAGCAACATGGCTCTATATTGCGACTTCGAAAATATTGCCCTGGGGGTGCGCGACGCCAGATACGCGCAATTCGACATCAAGAAAGTGCTGGAGCGCCTGTTGCTCAAGGGCAGCATCGTGGTCAAGAAGGCCTATTGCGATTGGGATCGCTACAAGGAATTCAAGGCCACCATGCATGAGGCGGCATTCGAGTTGATCGAAATTCCGCACGTGCGCCAGTCCGGCAAGAACTCGGCGGATATCCGCATGGTGGTGGACGCGCTGGATCTTTGTTATACCAAGGCGCACGTGGATGCATTTGTCATCATCAGTGGCGACTCGGATTTTTCACCCCTGGTTTCCAAACTTCGTGAGAACAACAAGTACGTGATCGGCATCGGCGTCAAGAATTCGACCTCGGATCTGTTGAGGGCAAACTGCGACGAATTCATCTTCTACGACGATCTGGTGCGTGAGCAGGAAGCCAAGCAGAAACGCAATGAAAAGAAGGTGCCAGCCAAGATTACGGCCAGTGGCAAGAAATCCGAAGCGATCAAGGGGGAAGACGACAAACGCCAGGAAGCCCTCGATTTCATCGTAGAAACAGTCGATGCTTTGATCGCCGAACGCGGTTCAGACGAGAAGATCTGGGGCTCTCTGGTCAAGACCACCATGCAACGACGTCGTCCCGGCTTCACTGAATCCTTCTACGGCTTCCGCTCGTTCAAGGATCTGGTGGAGGACGCTCAGAAACGCGGCCTGTTAAAGGTCATGCGAGACGAGAAATCGGGGCAATACACAGTGAGCCTGCCAGAGTCAGAGGAATTTTAAGCATCGCAGCCACAAGCACCGCTTTAGAACTATTCAAGCCTGATGGTCCAGGTTTTTTTGGAACGCCGGCATCAGATCAAGCTTGTCGCTGCGCGGCTTGGTACATGGCAAGGGTTTTAATTCTGGCGGTTGCATGGTCTATGACTGGATGCGGGTAATCTTTACCAATCACGATGCCACATTTCTGCTGTTCATGGACTGGCATCAGCCACGGCGCATGGATCCATTTTTCTGGACAGTTGGCTAATTCCGGCAAGTAACTACGGATGAACTCGCCCTTCGAATCAAACCGCGCGGACTGGGTGATCGGATTGAAAATTCTGAACCAGGGCTGCCCGTCACAACCCGTTGAGGCCGACCACTGCCAGCCGCCATTATTGGCGGCGAGATCAAAATCCAGTAACTGCTGTGAGAAATAACGCTCTCCCCAGCGCCAATCGACATGCAGATCTTTAACCAGAAACGAGGCGGCAAGCATGCGCAGCCGATTGTGCATATAACCGGTCTGGTTAAGTTGACGCATCGCGGCATCTATCAGCGGAAATCCGGTTGCGGCATTACGCCAGGCGTCGAATTTCCAAACGTCATTCGGAAACGGCAATGTGTTGAACTGGAGTTTGTAGCTTTGCCCGCTACCCAGTTGCGGATGATGAAACAACAACATTTGATAGAACTCACGCCAGATCAATTCACCCAGCCAGATTGCGGCGCCAGTGCCGCCACCATACCAGGCATGGGACGCCAGTTGCCGAATGGAGATGGTGCCAAATCGTAAATGCGTGGAAAGACATGATACGCCCTTGAGCGCAGGAAAGTTGCGCGACTCATGGTAGCCGGGCATGCGGCCCATAAATTCGGCAAACAGCTTGGCCGCGCCCGTCTCTCCTGTTGGCAGATCGAGGGTGACAAGATTTGTTTTTTCAAACCCCATACTTTCAAGGTCTGGCATCGGTTCCGGGACCCCCGGGGCGAGGGCGGAAATATAATCCTCTGTCGGGTAGGCCCGCAGGTGGGCGTCACTGAGCCTCTTTAGCCATGTATTCTTGTAAGGGGTGAATACCCTGAACGGCCCTCCCGTGCCGGTCAGTATTTCCGACCGCTCAAAAATAACCTGATCCTTGTAGTGATGGAAGGCGATGCCGTGCCTGAGCAACTCCTGTTCCACCACAGCATCACGATCAATTGCCGTCGGCTCGTAGTCGTGGTTGCAAAAAACGGCTTCTACATTCAGTCCCAGTGCCAACTCGGGAATGAGTTTCCGGGCCTTGCCATGCATCACGTGTAGCGTGCTGCCATGCTGCTGCAGACGCTGCTGCAAGTCCTGCAAACTCAGCCAGATGAACTCCACTCTGCGATCCTGCTTTTCAACCAGCACCTCCAGGATGTCGGTATCAAAAACGAAGACACAATATACGGCGCGGCTTTGCGTCAGCGCATGATAGAGCGCTGCATGGTCGTGAAAACGCAAATCACGACGGAACCAGCATATGGATCGATGCAGCACGTCAGCTCAAACCCGCACCGACAAAGCCCGCGCTCAAGCGGGATTCAACATGAAAATCGCCAGGTTCAGCGTCGAAGCGTATCCAACCCAGACCAGGTAGGGCATCAGGAGCCTGCTGACAGACCTCGCCTCTTTATGCGAGATGACAACCATGACTGCGATACAGGCAAACATGGCAACGATATCGAGCAAGCCCAATGCCATTTGATGCAGACCAAAAAAAAGCCATGACCAAAGCCCGTTGAGCACCAGCTGCAGCGGCCATAAGACCTTGAGAACGCGATTGCTCCCCGAGAATATGAGCCAGCCGGCAATGGCGATCATCAGGTAGAGGACCGTCCATACGGGCGGAAACAGCCAGGCTGGTGGCGTCCAGAATGGCTTTTGCAAGGACAGATACCACTCTCCTGGCAGAAACTGCACCCCTGACAGGGCGACGGCAGCCACGATCAAAACAAACAATAACAGGCTGATATAAGGTGATCGTTTAAACAAGGTGTCCCATCCCTTCGTGAATTGCGCCAACTATACACCTGAACTTGACCAAGAATCGCGGTCCATGAGGGCCGACTTTCCCGTGATTTTAATGCCAGTCAATGACGCCCGATAAAAATACTTACTAGTTAGTATGTTTTTTTCGGAACCAAGCTGATACCTTGCAGTCACATGCATGAGTTATATGACTCACACAATCATGAAAATCCCATCCATTATCGAGATAGAGGCCACCAAAATGAAATCCAGTTTATTAATTACTTCCCTGCTGCTTGGACTTTCCATCAATGCATTTGCCGAAAGCGCGAAAAATCTCAAGGTTGAAGAAAATGTCGTGATTAATGCCTCCGCCTCCAAAGTATGGGAGAAGGTAAGCAATTTTGGTGATCTGGGCGCATGGCACCCGGCCGTCAAGAAAACGGAAATCGTAGCAGGCACCAATAATACAAAGGGCGCTGAAAGATTGCTGACGCTGCAGGACAATGGCACCATCAAGGAAAAACTGCTGTCATACAATCCCAAGAAGATGGTATTCGGCTATTCAATCTTGGAAGGCGTGCTGCCAGTCAGCCACTATACTTCCACCGTGACGATCAAGTCGCAAGGCGCCGACAAGACTCTGGTGGTATGGAAGGGCAGCTTCAAGCGCAAGGACACGGGGGCCAATCCAGCGGCAGGACAAAGCGATGACGATGCCGTCAAGACCATCATCGGCGTGTATCGTGGCGGCCTCGACAACCTGAAAAAGATCTCGGAATAATCAAGATCATTACGACCTGGCGCCGCAATCAAATCCTGACCTGGTGTCGGGGTTTGTTTTTGGCGGGGAAACCTGTCAGATTGTCTGCCATAAAAGGAAAATGAATCATGAGAGCACTTACACTGTTACTTATGCTAGTCCCGGTTGCCTGCGGAGCGGCAGAAATCGATTACCTCCAGATCAACTTGATGCAGCCAAGGAATCTTATTCTGCAAAAAGTGGATGGTATCGAGGGCATGTCAAAGTACGTCAAAGAGGTCGAGCTTGATATTCACAAGGAATTATCCAGCATCGCCGCCATGCCGTCATGGGGATATCTCGTTATCGCTGTCCGCGAAGACGGCAAGATCAAGGCCTGGCTGGATACGGACGACCAAATAGACTCCGGCATTCAGAACCGGATGATTGAAGCTGCTGTTACCACGCCGAGTTTCAAGGTAAAGACCGGTGCCGTCATTTTTGCGCTTGGATTCGGCATTAACGGGGCAGACATTCCGCCCAATGTCATGCCCTTCCCGGAGGCATGGAAATCAGTTTCCAATTGCCAAGGTGAGGACTGCAAGAACGAGAATGCTGAAGAAATCGTCCTGACCTCCTGGTAGTCTCCGAACAAGGTATACAGGATTAACAGTTCGGCGTACAGCCAACAGCCTTGTTAAAGTCATCGGCAATCGTCGCATCTATCCCGGCCAAGGCAAGACTGATACGATGCATTTCAGGCTTGTCTCCGCGCTGTGCGGCAATCAGGCCAAGGTGGTAAAGGGCGTCGCCATGAGCCGGATTGATCGCATTGGCTTTTTCATAGGAAATTCGCGCAGCATCCTGCCGATTCAAGTTTTCCTGAGCCAGACCCTGCTCATACCAAGCCTCGGCGTTGCCCGGCTCTGCCACGACCCAGCGTTCGCTTACATCAAATAAGGCGGTCCAGTCTTCCTGCAACTCTGGCATAGCAGCCTGCAGAAAAAAAGGTCGATTGATCTCATCCTCCCAGAATGCGTTCCCGGCAACGGGTGCCATTGCCTGCATTG
Organism: uncultured Methylobacillus sp.; assembly: GCA_903824575.1. Classification (GTDB taxonomy): domain Bacteria; phylum Pseudomonadota; class Gammaproteobacteria; order Burkholderiales; family Methylophilaceae; genus CAIJXJ01. The sequence continues at coordinate 24,146 of CAIJXJ010000014.1, read as the reverse complement.
GAAATGCCTCCAAGTTCTTGATCCAGTCGGCCGGCATGGCATAGAAATAAGCAATCTTGCCAAAGGTCTTAAAGCTATTAATTCCAACCAGCTTGCCCTGATCATCGAACAATCCACTACCACTGGCCCCCATGGAAAAGCGGGCGCTGCTGCGTATCACCTGACTACCCTCGAAAGGATAGAGACCCTTGATCTGTCCACTAGAAATGACAGGAGAAGGAGATCCACTGGAGTGTCCCACGGCAAAAACATCCATGCCGTCCTTCAGTTCTTCAACACGCCCGATCTCAGCCGCTTTGAACGGCAGCCGGTCAGTGACAAGCAGGCATAAATCATGATGCACATCGACCTGCACATTGGCCACGACAAAATTGTCTTCACCCCGGGAAATCCATGCTGCTTTTGCCTTACGCAACACGTGGCAATTAGTCAAAACGCGATTTTCGGCGACCACCACACCCGAACCGAAGCCCTCACCGCTATGATCAATGTTGCTTGTATGCACTTGAACTATCGTGAAAAAGACCTTGAGCAGAGTCTGCCCGTCAAATGCATGAGCCTGTGCCGACAGGACCAACAATAAAAGCAGTAGAAGTCTGCGCATGGAAATACCCCCAATAGTTTCATACCGGTTGACTATGCTTCAGACCAATAGTTCACGCATGTCCAATCGCTGCAGCTTATCCGCCATCATGCCGGCATCTTTATAATCACCCATCATGAAATCGAACCAGGTCTCGTCCATGCTGCCTGACTTCATCCATCGCGGCTGCGCATGTCATATTTCTCAGGCACTCTCCGGGGCTCAGCATTTTTGGCTTGGACCCTGCGCAGAAGAGCTTTGCGGCCCTCCTCCAGCGCCAGCATGGCGACACCGAATGGCAAAATGAACAGCCAAATTTCAGCCGGCAGGGCTGCCGTACCAAAGATCTTATGGCCCAACGGCGTGTAATCAATCAGCAAAATCAAGACTATTTCCACCACTATCCCTGACAGCAGCAGCGGGTTGTCGAACGGGTTCGACCGCCATAACGGCCGATCGGGATGCTTGCACAGCAGCACGTTTACGACCTGCATGACAATGATTGCGGACAAGGTTGCGGTCGTTGCCTGCTGGTAAAGCGGCGCATTACCGGTAAGCGCCGTGCCGTAATGCCATCCCCCCAGATGCAACATGGCGAAAAAGGCGGCCATGGCGGCTGTGGCTTCCATCATCCCCAGAAACAGATAGGCTCGCGCCAGCAAACGCCAGTTGAGAAGGCGTTCGTTGGGGCCTCGGGGTGGACGCAGCATGACGCCCGGATCAGGTTGCTCTGCCCCCAGCCCCAGCGCTGGCAGGGTATCGGTGCCGAGATCGATGGCCAATATCTGGATCACGGTAAGTGGTAATGGGATATTGAACAGGCCGAACCCCAGATAAGGCACGAGTTCCGCCACGTTATGCGTCAGGATATAGGAGAAGAACTTGCGGATATTGTCGAACACTGCCCGTCCCTCCTCGATGGCGGCGACGATGCTGGCGAAGTTGTCATCCAGCAGAATCATGTCGGCGGCCTGCTTGGCGACGTCAGTACCGGACAGTCCCATGGCAATGCCGATGTCCGCCGCTTTCAGCGCCGGCGCGTCATTGACGCCGTCACCGGTGACCGCCACGATGTGTTTTTTCTGTTGCAAAGCCTGCACGATGCGCATCTTCTGGTCGGCACCGACGCGGGCGAAAATGATTTCCCGGGCATTCAGGGCGATCTGCAATTGAGCGCTTGAGAGTCGCTTCAGCTGGTCGCCACCGATGAGGCTAGGGTGGCTGCCGCTAATCAAGCCTATCTGCCGTGCGATGGCCAGCGCGGTATGCGGGTGGTCGCCGGTGACCATGATGACCTTGATGCCAGCGTCATGACATTTTTGAATGGCTCCCAAGACTTCCGGGCGTGGCGGATCATTGAGGCCAACCAGACCAAGCAAGATCATGTCGGCCTCTCTGGTCTCACCCTCTTCGCCATAACGCAATGGCCGGTAGGCCATGGCCAGCACCCGCAAGCCTTGGCTGGCCATGCTTTCCTGGGCCGCCAGAATACGGCCATGCCAGCCCGAATCCAGCGCCACAGCACCCTCATCGGTTTGAACATGAGCGCACCGCGGCAACAACATTTCCAGCGCCCCCTTGCAATAGAGTGTGGATCCATACGGCGCATCGTGGATGCTGGACATGCGCTTGCGGTCGGTATCGAACGGGATGTCGTCGCATTTTGGATAGGCCGGCAACTCGCCTAGCGCCTGTTGTGCCAGCTTGATCAGAGCGATTTCCATCGGGTCGCCCAGCCATTCCAATCCGGTGGACTTCAGGTTGTGGCACAACGCCGCGACTTCGAACAGAGACTTGTAATGCATAAGGATGTCAGGGTCATGCTGCAGGCCTTCTGGTTGCAGCATGACGCCCCCCAACCATAGCGTCTCTACCTGCATGCGATTCTGGGTCAGAGTGCCGGTCTTGTCGGTACATATCACCGTCGTCGCCCCCAAGGTCTCGACTGCGGGCAGGTGGCGTACCAGCGTATTGCGGCGCGCCATGCGACGGGTCGCCATGGCAAGTGCGAGAGTCACGGTCGGCAACAGCCCTTCCGGCACGTTGGCGACGATGACGCCAATGGCAAACATGAGGTCAACCCAGAATGGCAGGCCGAGACCCTGACCGATCAGGAAAAACAACAAACCCAGCAACAAGGAGAGCCCGGCAATAAGGTAGCTCAAACGGATGATTTCGAGTTGCAGCGGCGATAGGCGCTCACCCGTGGCCTGGGTCAGGTGTGCAATCTTGCCGAATTCGGTATGCATGCCAGTGGCAAAAACCACGGCGCGGCCCTCGCCCGAAACGATAGCAGTACCGGCCAGCAATATATTGCGACTGGTCAGCAGGTCCTCGGCCAGGGATGGCTGAGCATCGCGTCCCAGAGGCAGGGACTCACCCGTCACCGTGGCATTGTTGACACGCAGCCGGAATGCCTCCAGCAAACGACAATCGGCCGGGACATTATCGCCTTCCTGCACCAGGATGACATCACCCGGCACCAGTCGGTCGGCGTCCAACTGTGCGATGACGTTATCGCGCAGCACCTTAACTTGCAATGGCAGCAATTTCTGCAACGCAGCGATGGCCTGCTCGGCTCGGTACTGCTGCCAGAACGAGAACAGGCCATTGATCAGGATCACGCCTATTATGGCCCAGCCCAGCGTTGCCATGCCTTGGCCGGGATCGCGTTGTTCGGCGAAAAAGGCGAGGCCTGCGGCGAGCCACAGGATCAGCGCAAAGAAATGGATGAATTCCTTGATGAAAGAAACCGCTGGCGGCTCGTGCGGTAACGCGACAACACAATTGGCGCCGAATTCAGCCTGTCGCAGTTTCACTTCCACAGAGTCCAGGCCATTGACATGGCTGCCCAGACTGGTCAGGGCCTGTTCGGCGGTAAACTGGTGGATTTTCATTGGCACTCCCGTGCGGTGCGGCGGTCGCGAGTCGGGGACAAGAAGCTCACAGGGAATATGTTAAACTTGTTGGCAATAATTAACGAATATTTAGGCAACCCGCTATGTCCGGCAACACCTTCGGCACCCTGTTCACGGTCACAACTTTTGGCGAATCGCACGGCGCCGGCATCGGCTGCGTTGTTGATGGTTGCCCACCGGGCTTGAACTTGTCCGAGGCAGACCTTCAAGGCGACCTTGACCGCCGCAAGCCCGGCACTTCCCGCCACGTCACACAACGCAAGGAGCCGGACACGGTGGAAATCCTGTCCGGCGTGTTCGAGGGCAAGACCACCGGCACGCCGATCGCGCTTCTGATTCGCAATCAGGATCAGCGCAGTCAGGATTACGGCACCATTTCTGAGACCTTCCGTCCGGGCCACGCCGATTACACCTACTGGCAGAAGTATGGCATCAGGGATTATCGCGGGGGCGGGCGCTCCAGCGCCCGCGAGACGGCGGCACGTGTGGCGGCCGGCGCCATTGCCAGGAAATGGCTATTGGAACGCTTCGGCGTCGTGATTCGCGGATTCATGAGCCAGATGGGCGAGATCACGGTGCCATTCGTATCCTGGGATGAAGTTGACAGTAACCCGTTCTTCGCCGCCAATACGGCGCTAACTCCACAACTGGAAGACTATCTTGATCGCATCCGTCTTGATCGCGATTCGGTCGGCGCAAAAATCACGGTGGTGGCAGAAAACGTTCCCGCCGGCTGGGGCGAGCCGGTGTTTGACCGCCTGGACGCTGAAATCGCCTACGCCATGATGGGCATCAACGCCGCCAAGGGCGTGGAAATTGGAGCCGGTTTCAACAGCATTAGTCAACGCGGTAGCGTCCATTGCGACGAACTGACGCCACTGGGCTTTGCCAGCAACAACGCCGGCGGCATCCTGGGCGGCATCTCGAGCGGCCAGGATATCGTCGTACATACAGCCTTCAAGCCGACCTCCAGCATTCCGCAGCAGCGGAATTCCATCAACCTGGCCGGGGATGCCGTCACCATGCAGACTACCGGTCGGCATGACCCCTGTGTTGGCGTGCGTGCGACGCCGATCTGTGAGGCCATGCTGGCGCTGGTACTGATCGATCATGCCCTGCGTCACCGCGCCCAATGCGGTGACGTGTCATGCCCGACGCCGCGCATCCCCGGCAAGACCGCATAAGACGGAAACTTGAATCACGGGGGGAGGTTGAACATGAATCAGGCCCGAAAAAAGATTTCAATCATTACCCCGTTCTATAACGAGAGCGAGGGCATCCGTTATTATTACGATGCCATATGCCAAATCTTCAGCCAGCAGGAATCCCATGACTTTGAAGTCGTGTGCGTCGATGACGGTAGCGTTGACGACACCCTGACCAGGCTGATTGCACTGGCAGAACAGGACGCGCGCTTCAAGGTAATCGAACTGTCCCGCAATTTTGGCAAGGAGGCGGCCTTAAGTGCTGGCATCGATGCCGCAACCGGCGACGCCATCATCCCGTTCGATGCCGATCTGCAGGATCCACCAGAACTTATCCCGAAACTGATAGAAGCATGGACTGATGGCGCTGAGGTCGTGCTGGCAAGACGAATTGATCGGAGCTCAGACTCCTTCCTCAAGCGCAAGACCGCGGCGTTGTTCTACCGCTTTCACAACCGCCTGTCTTCCATTCAACTGCCTGAGAATGTGGGCGACTTTCGTCTGATGGACAGGATTGCGGTGGATGCCTTGAAGCAACTACCGGAGCAACAACGGTTCATGAAAGGACTGTTTGCCTGGGTAGGCTTCAAGACCGTGACCGTTGATTATGTCAGAAACCCCAGGGTGGCAGGAACGAGCAAATTCTCGGGCTGGAAGCTATGGAATTTCGCCCTCGAAGGCCTGACCAGTTTCAGTGCCGTGCCACTGCGACTATGGACCTATGTGGGTGGAATCGGCGCATTCATCACTTTTTCCTACGCAACATTCATCACCGCCAGAACCCTGATTTACGGCATCGACATCCCCGGTTACGCGTCCTTGCTGGTGGCCATCCTGTTCATCGGCAGCTTGCAACTCATCAGCGTGGGGATTCTGGGCGAATATATCGGACGCATCTACATGGAATCGAAACACCGGCCGCTTTATCTGATCAGAAAACGCTATGGAAAAGAGTGAGCACCGTGGCCTGCAAACGCCTCATGACTTGTTCCGGCAAAATCTGGAACTAGTCCGCTATCTGGCAGCCGGGGTTATCAATACGCTGGTGGGTTATGGCGTATTCCTGGCCCTACTGGTTTGGGCAGGCGTCGCGCCGGAACTGGCCAATGCGGGTGGCTATGTCACTGGCCTGCTGATGGCCTTCACCCTGAATTATCATTTTGTATTTGCCCATGCAGTCATGAGCCTGGCTACGATATGGCGCTTCATGGCAGCGTCCCTGCTGGCGTTTCTGCTCAATCAGGCCGTATTGATGGTGCTTTGCCGATATTTTCTGACCTCGCCGAAGATCGCTCAGATTTTCGCAATGATTGCCTACACCGTGATTTTTTACCTGCTTAACAAATGGTTCGTATTTTCGGCAGGAGCCCATTCGTCAAAGTTTAACCAGCGGACTGACTAGCTCAAGCCTTTTCAATTTCAACCTGTCAGACCGAACATGCCATCCAAGCTCATGCACTCGATTTTCAACAGCCGGCACATCTATGCCTATCTGATCGCTTATTGCCTGATCTGGACCATGGTTCGGTCACTGACAGAAGTAAATCTCGATGGTTATGGCGACATGCTGGAAAATTTTGCCTGGGGCCAGACGTTTGATCTTGGCACCTTCAAGCATCCGCCTCTGATCGCCTGGATCACGAGCGTCTGGTTCTCCGTGCTGCCACAGCAGGATGGCTATTATTATTTTCTGTCATATCTGAATGTGGCACTCAGCTTGCTCGGCGTCTATTATTTCGCCAAAGCCTGGGGACTGGAACGAGAAGCACTGCCCGCCGTGCTTTTGCTGGCGATGGCGCTACCCTACAGCACCCTGGCGTCGAAGTATAACGCCAACTCGGTGCTGCTTCCTCTCTGGCCCTGGGTGGCTTATATCTGGTTAAGAAGCATGCAAGAAAGCAGCCGGCGCCCGCTCTGGTCTATAGCCCTGGGGTTGCTGGCCGCTCTGGCCATGATGGGCAAGTATTACAGCGGTGTATTCCTGCTGGGACTGTTCCTGACAGCGCTAACCATGCCGCAGGGGCGCCGCTGGCTCTGGACTTTCAGGCCATGGCTCGCGCTCCTGGTGTTTGGCCTGTGCCTGCTCCCCCACCTGAACTGGCTGTCTCACCACGCCTACATCACCTTTCATTATGTCGAGGAGCAGGGAGACGGCAAAGTTGGCTGGGCCGGCATCAAGACCTTCATGCTATCCCCTTTGCTCTACTGGGGCGTGCCCTGGCTGGTCTGTTGCATGAGCCTGGCGGCCAAAGGGAATCGCTGGCGTGACCTGTTGACTTGCCTGCTACATAGCTGGAAGCCGCAAGGCTGGAACGATAGCCTGTTCTGGCTGGCAATGGCGCCGTGGATCATCAGCATCCTGTTCGGGATCAGTGGCTTTGTCGAACTGTCGCTGCCCTGGGCTATACCGATTGGCTTCTTGTTTCCCTCGCTGTGGTTGCGCAATCTGTCCCATGGGGACATCGAACGCAGCTATGCCCTGATAAAGAAAGCATTCTGGAGCCTGCTGCTGCTAGTCGTCTTATTATCACCGCTCTACGCCTGGTGGAAGGCCGAGCATGCAAACCGCAGTTATTATGTTCCAAGGCAAGAACTTGCAACTGCGTTATTGAATGCGTGGCATGCGCGCCTTCCGCAGCAAAAATTACTGTGGGTGGGTGGTCAGTGGAGTGAGAACGCTGCGCTGGCATTTTACGGCGACCCAGCCATCCGGATCATTCCCGGAGTACCGGACGAGGGACCCGCATTGTTTGTGCCGAATAACAGCCATTGGCACCTTCAGCCCGGCCTGTTGCTCTGTAGCTTGGGCCAGACATCGGAATATCGTAACGAATCAATAGCAGCTTCCAGCTCGGAATGCGCGCTACAGGCCCGGCAATGGCTGAAGAAAAAAGGCAAGGAAATCGAAGTGATTGAACTGACAGTCCACCGCGAAGGATGGCGCTTCCCACGCCGGGTCGATTTCAAATACCTCGCCTTCGTTTACCCCTGCCCCCGATGCGGCGAGCCACCATAAAAACTGATGAGCTAGGCTTCAACCGGCGGGCTGATCTACAGCCACTTTTGAACGGCTGTCTGCAACGACTTCGGGGAACAGCAACACGACTTCGTCCTTGGCATCCACATCCACGGTCACCTGGCCACCATCGACCAACCGACCGAACAACAATTCATCGGCCAAGGCGCGACGAATTGTGTCCTGAATCAGGCGAGACATCGGACGCGCGCCCATCAATGGGTCAAAGCCACGCTTGGCGAGATGTTCTTTCAGTGCATCGGTAAACACCGCATCCACCTTCTTCTCGTGCAACTGGTCTTCCAGTTGCATCAGGAATTTCTCAGCGACGCGCATGATGACCGCCTGGTCCAGTGGCCGGAAGGACACGGTCGCATCCAGCCGGTTGCGGAACTCTGGCGTAAACGTGCGCTTGATCTCGGCGATCTCATCGCCAGACTCCTTGATGGCGGTGAAACCCATGGTTCCGCGCGCAAGGGCTTCCGCCCCGGCATTGGTGGTCATGACGATGGTCACGTTGCGGAAGTCCGCACGACGCCCGTTATTATCGGTGAGCGTGCCATGGTCCATGACCTGCAACAAAATATTGAAAATATCCGGGTGCGCCTTCTCGATTTCATCGAGCAGCAGAACACAATAGGGATTCTTGGTGATTGCCTCGGTCAGGAGGCCGCCTTGCTCGAAGCCAACATAGCCGGGAGGCGCGCCGATCAGGCGGGAGACCGCATGGCGTTCCATGTATTCCGACATGTCGAAACGCACCAGTTCAATGCCCAAGGTATAGGCCAGTTGACGCGCCACTTCGGTCTTGCCCACCCCGGTAGGGCCGGAAAACAGGAAAGCGCCTATGGGCTTCTGCAAGCTGCCGAGGCCGCTCCGCGCCATCTTCACGGCAGCTGCCAAGGCGTCGATAGCGGGGTCCTGGCCGAACACCACGGCTTTCAGATCGCGGTCCAGCGTCTTCAAGGCATTGCGATCATCGCTTGAAATGTTCTTGGGCGGAATGCGCGCGATCTTGGCGATGATGTCCTCGATCTCCTTGTTGCCGATGATCTTCTTCTGCCTGGATTTTGGCAGGATGCGCTGCGCGGCACCGGCCTCATCGATGACATCGATGGCCTTGTCCGGCAAGTGACGGTCGTTAATGTAGCGTGCCGATAGTTCGGCCGCCGTGGAGAGCGCGGCCGCCGTATATTTGACACTGTGGTGTTCCTCAAAACGGGACTTCAGGCCCTTCAGAATTTCCACCGTTTCCGCCACACTGGGCTCGGACACATCCACTTTCTGGAATCGGCGCGCCAAGGCATGATCTTTCTCGAACACACCACGATATTCCTGATAGGTGGTCGCGCCTATGCATTTGAGCGTGCCGTTGGAGAGCGCAGGCTTGAGCAAGTTTGACGCATCCAGCGTGCCGCCACTGGCCGACCCTGCACCAATCAAGGTATGAATCTCGTCGATGAACAAAATGGCATGCGCATGTTCATCCAGTTTCTTCAGCACGGATTTCAGGCGCTGCTCAAAATCCCCGCGATACTTGGTGCCGGCCAACAACGCCCCCATGTCGAGCGAATAGATGGTGGCACCCGCCAGCACTTCCGGCACATTGCCCTCTACGATACGCCGCGCCAGGCCCTCGGCGATGGCGGTCTTGCCCACGCCGGCCTCGCCCACCAGCAGCGGATTGTTCTTGCGTCGGCGGCACAGGGTCTGTACCACGCGCTCCAATTCCGGCGCACGACCAATCAGCGGATCGATCTTGCCGGCCTGAACCAAGGCATTAAGATTGGCGGTATAGTTTTCCAGAGCGCCGGAGGCCGGTGCTTCGCCCTCCACTTCAGGCTCTGACTCAGCACGCTTAGCGTGCGTCTCGGTGACCTTGGAAATACCATGCGAGATAAAATTGACCACATCCAGGCGCGTTACCCCCTGCTGATGCAGGAAGAACACCGCATGTGAATCCTTCTCGCCAAAGATTGCCACCAGCACATTGGCGCCGGTCACTTCCTTCTTGCCGGAAGACTGCACATGCAATATCGCGCGCTGGATCACACGCTGAAAACCAAGCGTTGGTTGCGTGTCAACTTCATCGCTGCCGTTCACGGTAGGCGTGTGCTCTTCGATGTAGTGCGTCAGTTCACGCCGCAGGGCCTCCAGATTGGCGGCGCAAGCGCGCAGCACCTGCGCCGCAGTTGGATTATCTATCATGGCCAGCAGCAAATGCTCGACCGTAATCAACTCATGGCGCTTCTGACGCGCATCCATGAATGCCATGTGTAAAGAAACTTCCAGTTCTTGGGCTATCACTTGTGTTCCTCCATCACGCATTGCAGCGGATGTTGATGTTCTCGCGCCAGCATTGCCACCTGATTCAACTTGGTTTCTGCAATGTCGCGCGGATAAATGCCGCACAGACCCGCACCCTCATTATGCACCCGCAGCATGATCTGCGTGGCCTGTTCACGATTTTTTGCGAAAATTTGCTGCAACACCTGCACCACAAAATCCATTGGCGTAAAGTCGTCATTTAGCAACAGCACACGAAACATGGCTGGTGGTTTTTGTCGGGCAGCGTTTGGCTCGGCGAATACGACTTTTTGCGTTTCTATTCTTGGCATGTGTTCACGACCATTGTGGGCCTAATCGAAAATTTTTCAAGTCAAACGATGGCTAATACAGAAAAATATCAAGGATAGATGCGTACGCTCTTAACGATGCGTTCGTGCGTCTGCACCACTTCCAGGGTGTGGTTGCCTATCCTGAAGCTGGTGCCGGGCTCTGGAATATCCTGAAAATGCTCCAGCACCAGACCATTCAGGGTCTTCGGGCCATCGAGCGGCAGACTCAGTTTCAGCTTGCGATTAAGCTCCCGCAACAGAGTCGCTCCATCGACCAGCCAACTGCCGTCCTGCTGCTGGTGGAAGCCGTTGCCGCGCGCCGGTGACTGGGTGGTGAAGTCACCGACAATCTCTTCCAGAATGTCCTCCAGCGAAAGCAAACCCTTCACTTCACCGTACTCGTCCACCACCAGCGCCAGACGATGCTGTTTCTCCTGAAACTGCTGCAATTGCGTGTACAGCGGCGTACCAGAAGGCACGTAGTAAGGCTCAGTCATGACCTCGTGCAACACATCGTGGGTAAGTTCGCCATTCCTCGCCTGGTGCAGCACATTGCGGATATGCAAGATGCCGATCACTTCTTCAGACGCACCCTGGCGCACCAGCATGCGAGTGTGCTGACTGGTGGAGATCTGCTGCAACATGATTTCAGGCGAATCGTCAAAATCAAGCGCCTCAATCTGGGTGTGGGCAGTCATGACATCATCCACCGTGATTTTTTCCAGTTCGAACAGATTGAGCAGGATGTTCTGGTGTTGTTTTGGGATATAGCCGCCAGCCTCGGTCACGATGGTGCGCAATTCTTCCATACTGACGGCATGCACCGTTTCACTGAAATTGGGCTTGAGTCCCAACATTGCGAGAATGGCGCGGACGAACAGGTTCACGAACCAGGTGACGGGCTGGGTAATTTTTAGCAGGAAAATCAGAACATAGCTCGATGCCAGCGCCACGCGTTCAGGATAGGCGGCGGCAACAACCTTGGGGGTAATCTCACTGAATACCAGGATGGAGAAGGCGATAGTCAGGGTGGAAATCATCAGCACCCACTCACCCTCACCAAACAGGCGCACGGCGATGATGGTGGCAAGCGTCGTGGTGGCAGAGATGGAGAAGGTATTGCCGAGCAGAATCACGCCCAGCAGCTTGTCAGTCCTGGCCAGCAGTGAGGTTGCCAGGCGCGCACCGCGATTGCCCGCGTTGACGAGGTGACGCAAGCGGTAACGATTGACGGCCATGAGGCCGGTTTCTGCAGCCGAAAAAAAAGCAGAGGCAACCAGCAGCGTGATCAGCGTGCCGAATAATGCCGATAAGGGTATGTCGTCCAAAGTCTGAAAAGCCCGTGATGCGATGTCAACCAGTTTCCGCGCAAGCACGGAAACTTGTCAAGCAAGGCTTAAGGCAGCGCCTCGCTGGTTTCTTCCTTCTTCTCTGGCTTGATCAGGTCTTCGCGCGAAATGCCAAGCCACATCACAATGGGGCTTGCCACCAGAACCGAGGAGTAGATGCCGAAACAGATACCGATGGTCAGTGCCAATGCAAAATTGTGCAGTACTTCGCCGCCGAAAAACAACATGGATAGCACCATGGTCTGCGTCATGGCGTGAGTAATGATGGTGCGACTCATGGTGCGAGTGATGGCGTTGTCGATCACCTCACGCACGCTGGCTTTGCGCATCTTGCGGAAATTCTCCCGCACCCGGTCGAACACAACGACCGATTCGTTCACCGAGTAACCCAGCACCGCCAGCACCGCCGCCAAAACAGTGAGATTGAATTCCCACTGAAAGAAGGCAAAGAAGCCGAGGATGATCACCACGTCGTGCATGTTGGCGATGATGGCCGAGACCGCAAAACGCCATTCGAAACGCAGCGCCAGATAAGCCATGATGCCGATGGAAACCAGTAGCAGTGCCAGTGCGCCATTTTCATACAACTCCTGACCCACTTGTGGACCAACAAACTCCACCCGGCGAATCTCGACTGCGGCGTCATCGAGTTTAAGGATATGCAGCACATCTTCCGACAACTTGGCGCTGGTAACCCCGGTCTTGACCGGCAGGCGAATCAGCACATCGCGACTGGTGCCGAAGTTCTGCACCGTGGCATCAGGCAAGCCAATGCTGTCGATAGCGGCGCGTATATTGCCAATATTCGCCGGTTGCGGGTAATTGACTTCCATCACCGTGCCACCGGTGAAATCCACCCCCAGTGCCAATCCCTTGGTGACCAGAAAAAAGATGGCGAGCAGAAAGGTCACGAGCGAGATGGTCGTCGTCAGACGGCCATAGCTCATGAACGGGATGTCTTGCTTGATACGAAACAGTTCCATGATTTTCCTTGAGCCTTTAGCCGATGACCAGTTTGTCGATCTTGCGACGATAGCCGTAGAACAGGTTGACCAGTGCGCGTGATACCAGCAGGGCACTGAACATTGAAGTCAGGATGCCAAGCACATGCACCACGGCAAAGCCCTTGACCGGCCCGGTGCCAAACATGAACAGCGCCATACCTGCGATCAAGGTCGTAACATTGGAGTCCAGAATGGTGCCAAAGGCACGTTCGTAGCCGGCGGTAATCGAAGCCTGCGGCGTGCTGCCATTGCGGACCTCTTCGCGGATGCGTTCGTTGATCAGCACGTTGGCGTCAATTGCCATACCCAGCGCCAGTGCAATAGCGGCGAGACCCGGCAGCGTCAGGGTAGCCTGCAACAGCGACAACACCGCCACCAAGAGCAGCAGGTTGAAGCCCAGCGCCAGCACGGAAATGCTGCCAAAGATCAGGTAATAGGCCGCCATCATGACCGTAATGGCGGCAAAACCCCACAGCGTAGAATGCACGCCGCGACGGATATTTTCTTCGCCCATGCTGGGGCCGACGGTCCGCTCTTCGATGATTTCCATCGGCGCCGCCAGGGCACCGGCACGCAGCAACAAGGCGACATCAGTCGCCTCCTGCACATTGGCCATGCCGGAAATCTGCACCCGACCGCCGCCGATTTCCTCGCGGATCACAGGAGCCGTGATGACCTCGGCCTGACCTTTTTCCACCAGCAGGATAGCCATGCGCTTGCCCACGTTTTCACGCGTGATCTGCTTGAAGATGCGAGCGCCGCGTCCATCGAAATTCACATGCACCACCGACCCGCCAGACTGTTGATCGAGTCCCGGACCGGCATCGGTGATGTAGTCACCCGTCAACACCACGTTTTTCTTCACCAGCACCGGGATGCCGTTGCGCTCGACATAGAGTTCGTCGCCAAACGGCACTTGGCCCTTGGACGCATTTTGCAGCGTCGTAGCATCGCTCTTGTCCTCATCCACCATGCGAATTTCCAGTGTGGCGGTACGCCCCAGAATTTCCTTGGCCTTGGCCGTGTCCTGCACACCGGGCAACTGCACCACGACGCGATCGGCGCCCTGCTGCTGGATGATGGGTTCAGCCACGCCCAGTTCGTTGACGCGGTTATGCAGGGTCTGGATATTCTGCTTGAGCGCGAATTCCTGAATCCGCTTTTGAGCCTGCAGGCCAAGGCTGGCCGTCAGCACTTTTTCACCACCGTTGTCCGCTTCCTTCAAGGTCAGATCAGGGAAGCTCTTCAGAATCTCAGCTTGCGCCTTCGCCAACTCGCCTGCGTCCTTGAACTTCACCTGTACCGTCTGGCCGTCACGAACCACACCGAGATAGGCGATGCGCTTCTCGCGCATCAGAGTACGCAGGTCACCGACATAACGTTCAGCCGCCTTGTCGATGGCGGCCTTCATGTCCACCTGCAGCAGAAAATGCACGCCGCCGCGCAGGTCAAGACCGAGATACATGGGCTTGGCGCCCAGATTACCCAGCCATTCCGGTGAGCGCGACAGCAAGTTGAGCGCCACCACATAATCATGGCCCAGTTTACTGGTCAACACATCGCGCGCCTTGATCTGGGTGTCGGTATCGGCCAGGCGCACCTTGACGCCGCTAATGTCCAGCTTGACGGCCTGATAGGTCACGCCACCGTCCTTGAGGCTGGCTTCCACCTGCTCCAGCAGGGCAGGATCGACCTTGCCGCCGCCCTTGGCCAAGGACACCTGCACCGCAGGTGACTCACCAAAAAAGTTTGGGGTGGCATAGACCGCCCCCAGCACCAGTACGGTCAGTATAAAAAGGTATTTCCACAGCGGGTAACGGTTCATATTGAACGCCCTGACAACAGTTTATTTTTAAAGGGTGACGACTTACAACGACTTCAGCGTGCCCTTGGGCAGCAGCGTCTGCACGGTAGGCTTTTGCACCTGCACCACGATTTCAGGCGCGATTTCGACACCGACGAAGGCATCCCCTACCTTGGTGACGCGACCGGCGAGACCGCCGGCAATGATGACCTCATCGCCTTTTTGCAACGCTTCTATCATCTTGCGCTGGTCCTTGGCCTGCTTCATCTGCGGACGGATGAGCATGAACCAGAACAGAACGAAAATCACGACCAAAGGCAGAAAACTCATTAAATCCGGAGATGCGGTGGCGCCAGCCGCGTAGGCATTGCTGATAAACACAGGGACATTCCTTATATGAAGACGTAAAAAATTCGCGGATTCTATCACAAATCACAGGGTACCGCGCCGTCGCTTGAATTCCTCGACATAGGAAACCAGACCTTGTTGTTCGATGGCGGCGCGCAAGCCCTGCATCATTTCCTGATAGAAATGCAGGTTGTGGATAGTGTTAAGGCGACTGCCAAGGATCTCACCCACGCGAAACAAATGGTGCAGGTAGGCGCGGCTGAAATGGCGACAGGTATAACAGTCACATTCCTCATCCAGCGGCCGGGTATCGCTGCGGTACTGAGCGTTCTTTAGCTTGATGTTGCCGTTTCGGGTAAACAGCCAGCCGTTCCGCGCATTCCTGGTCGGCATCACGCAGTCGAACATGTCCACCCCGCGCAGTACGGCGTCGACAATATCCTCCGGCGTGCCGACGCCCATCAGATAGCGCGGCCGGTCGGAGGGCATCTGCGGCGTCAGGTGTTCCAGCACGCGCAGCATGTCTTCCTTCGGCTCACCGACCGACAGGCCGCCGATGGCGTAGCCATCGAAACCGATGTCCAGCAGGCCGGCAAGCGAGCGGCTACGCAACTCCTCATACATGCCACCCTGCATGATACCGAATAGGGCATTAGGGTTGCCCTCATGCGCCGCCTTGCTGCGTGCCGCCCAGCGCAAGGAGAGTTCCATTGAAATCCGCGCCTGCTCAAAGGTAGCAGGATAAGGCGTGCACTCGTCAAAGATCATGACAATGTCCGAATTCAGCATCCGCTGGATGCGCATGGACTCTTCCGGTGTCAAAAAGCAGGCGTCTCCATTCACCGGTGAACGAAACTTGACGCCCTCCTCGCTGATCTTGCGCATTTTACCCAGGCTCCATACCTGAAAGCCGCCCGAATCGGTCAGGATCGGTCCAGTCCAGCCCATGAAATCATGCAAGCCGCCGTGCGCCTCTATGACCTCGAGCCCCGGTCGCAGCCACAGATGAAAGGTATTGCCGAGCACGATGTGCGCGCCAAGCGTGACAACTTCGTCAGGACTCAGGGTCTTGACCGCGCCATAGGTCCCAACCGGCATGAAAGCCGGCGTCTGGACTTCACCGTGAGCGAGGGTCAGTGCGCCGCGCCGGGCAGCACCATCAACTTGGAAAATATCAAACCGCATGGAGTTGTTCTGTGTGAAGTTGTTCAAACAAGCAAAGATGCGCGATACTACACAGCCATACGCCACTGAACAAGCGGTTTTACCCGGATTAACCGGCCCATGAGCCCTGCTACAACGATTAAGATTAAACCTGTGAATTTCCAGCTGCGTCACTTTCTGATTCTGGCCACCGCCTGTCTGCCCATGTTGCTGCCATCCAGCGCGCTGGCCTCGCACAAGTCTCACGCCAAAAAAATCGCCCTGACAAAATCCTACGCTTACAGTGGCCGCAAAGACGCCATGGCGTTCGCAGATGCTCTATCCGAACAGCAGGGGCTCGACCGAACCTGGCTACGGAAAACCATAGGCGATGCACACTTCATTCCAGCAATCGCCAGACAGATGCAGCCCGCGACACATGGCTTCGTCAAGAATTGGAGCGTTTACCGCAACCGCTTCATTGAGCCATTGCGCATCCAGACCGGTCTTGAGTTCTGGCGCAATCATGCCGATGCTCTGGCTCGCGCGGAACGTGAATATGGCGTACCGCCAGAAATCATTGTCGGCATCCTCGGCGTGGAAACCATCTATGGCCGCCACATGGGCTCATACCGGGTGATCGATGCGCTGGCGACCCTCGCCTTCGACTTTCCAAAAACTGCCGAGCGCGACCGCAGCCCATTCTTTCAAGCAGAACTATCACAGTTCCTGACCTTGCAACTGGACGTGTCCGGCATCAAGGGCAGCTACGCCGGCGCCATGGGCCTCGGCCAATTCATGCCTTCAAGCTGGGCAAAATATGCGGTCGATTTCGACGGGGACGGCATCATCGATTTGCGCAACAGCCCGGATGACGCGATCGGCTCGATCGCAAATTTCCTCAAATCTTCCAACTGGCAGGCCGGCATGCCCACCACCTATCAGGCCAGCTTCGACCCTGCCCGACTGAACGCCGCAGCCTTGCTCGCGCCTGACATCCTGCCGACCTTCAGCGCCCGGGACCTGGCCAGCAATGGCGTCTTGCTTGACAAGGAAGCCGCGCAACATCAGGGCCCGCTGGCATTGGTGCAATTACTCAATGGCGACCCGGAAAATGGGGGAGGCGAACCCTCCTACGTGCTTGGTACCGAAAACTTTTACGCCATCAGCCGCTACAACCGCAGCAGCTATTACACTCTAGCCGTGATCGAACTTGGGAAAACAATTAAATCGGAACTGGCAAAATGAAACCTGTTTGTCATCATTGCTTTGTTATACTTCAATCAACCCATAACCTAGATCATTACTCTCATGGCTGAACCTGCGCGCCGCCGCACCAAACCCCTGCTCGATCCCAGCTTGCGCGAGCGCAGCATCTACCTGCTGCCCAATCTGTTCACCACCGGCGCGCTATTTGCCGGCTTCTATGCCATCGTCCAAGCCATGGCTGGCTATTACGAGCAAGCCGCCGTGGCCATTTTCATTGCCATGGTGATGGATGGATTAGACGGCCGCGTGGCACGCCTGACGCATACGCAGAGTGCCTTCGGTGCCGAGTACGATTCGCTCTCGGACATGGTCTCCTTCGGCGTGGCGCCTGCTCTGATCCTGTATGTCTGGGCGCTCAAACCGATGGGCAAGCTGGGCTGGATTGCCGCCTTCATCTATTGTTCCGGCGCAGCATTGCGTCTGGCGCGCTTCAATACCAAGCTGGACGAATCTGACAAACGTTACTTCCAAGGCCTGCCTAGCCCCGCTGCAGCTGCCCTGCTGGCAGGACTGGTGTGGGTTGCACACGACAACGGCGTGAGCGGCTCCGATGTTTTGTTTGGCCATCTACAGATGAAATGGGTTGCCTTTTTCTTCACCCTGTTCGCCGGACTGACCATGGTGAGCGATCTGCGTTACTTCAGTGGCAAGGATTTCAACCTGCGCCGCAGCGTCCCTTTTGTCGTAGTGTTGATGATCGTGCTGGCCTTGGTGCTCATTTCCTACAGTCCGGCCGAGGTTCTTTTCATGCTGTTCGTGGCCTACGGACTCTCCGGCTATGCGGGTTGGCTCATGCGCCACTTCAAGCAGCCAAAAGTCAGTTGATTTTGTTGCATTAAACCTGGAAAACCTTTATATTTTTGCACCATGTTTTGCGACAACCACATCAAGCATTCCCTTCCGAACTGCGGCCAACTACTGGCCGGCATGCTTCTGCGCCGCCCTCCGCTGCGCACGGCGCGCTAAATACCCCACCCCCAATCAGGCTCTACCCAAGGTTTCGTGATGCTGGAACAGTTCACGAAGGATGACTCATGTGGCAGCAAAACGCTGCCTCAAGCAAGAATGGAGTAACACCATGCAGGATAAATTAATCATATTTGACACCACCTTGCGTGACGGCGAACAAAGCCCTGGCGCCGCCATGACGCGCGAGGAAAAGATCCGTATTGCGCGCCAACTGGAGAAACTGGGTGTAGACGTAATCGAGGCCGGCTTTGCCGCTGCCAGTCCCGGTGACTTCGATGCCATCCACGCCATCGCGGAGATCATCAAACATTCCACCGTGTGCTCCCTGGCACGCGCCAGCGAGAACGACGTACGTCGCGCCGGCGAGGCCATCCGACCGGCAAAGTCCGGCCGCATCCATACTTTTATCGCCACCAGCGCCATCCACATGCAGCACAAGCTGCGCATGACGCCGGACCAGGTCATCGAACGTGCGGTACAGGCGGTCAAATGGGCGCGCGAATATACAGATGACGTCGAGTTCTCGGCTGAAGATGCGATCCGTTCCGACCTCGACTTTCTGGTACGCGTATTCGATGCCGTGATCGAGGCCGGTGCTACCACCATCAACGTGCCTGACACCGTTGTCTATTCCATCCCGGCCCTCCTCGGGACTCGCTTCCAGGAGTTGATTGCGCGCGTCCATAACGCCGACAAAGTGGTCTGGAGTGCGCACTGCCATAACGACCTCGGCATGGCAGTCGCAAACTCACTCGCCGCCGTATTAAACGGCGCGCGCCAGGTAGAGTGCACCATCAACGGTCTGGGTGAACGTGCCGGCAATGCTGCACTGGAAGAGATCGTGATGGCGGTAAAGACGCGCCGTGACATCTTTCTTTGCGATTGCCGTATCGACACGACGCAGATCGTGCCGACCTCGCGCCTGGTGTCCAGCATCACCGGCTATCCGGTGCAACTGAACAAGGCCATCGTTGGTGCCAATGCCTTCGCCCATGAATCTGGCATCCATCAGGATGGTGTGCTCAAGCACCGCGAAACCTACGAAATCATGCGGGCGGAAGACGTGGGCTGGAACGCCAACAAACTGACCTTGGGCAAACTCTCAGGCCGCAACGCCTTCCGTAGCCGCCTGAAGGAGCTTGGCATCGAACTCGCCAGTGAAGATGCGCTCAACGCTGCGTTCGCCCGCTTCAAGGATCTCGCTGACAAGAAGTCAGAGATTTTCGACGAGGACTTGCACGCCTTGGTGAGCGACGAATTTGTCAGCGAAGCGTCTGAAAATTTCAAACTGGTTTATCTGCAAGTCTGCTCGCAGACCGGCGAGATTCCACACGCAAAGGTCACCGTACAGGACAACGGCGTCGAACGTAGCTCTGAGGCCGATGGAGGCGGACCGGTTGATGCCGCGTTCAAGGCCATCGAGTCGATGGTACAAAGCGGGGCCGAGTTGCTGCTCTATTCGGTGAACAACATCACCAGCGGCACCGATGCGCAAGGCGAAGTGACCGTGCGTCTTTCCCGCGGCGGGCGCATCGTCAATGGCCAAGGGGCAGACACTGACATCGTCATCGCCTCCGCCAAGGCCTACCTGAATGCACTGAACAAGTTGCATTCCAGGTCTGAACGGGCGCACCCGCAGGTTTAAGGCAATAACTTAAGGACGCCATTAAATTCATTTTTTGGCGTCCTTGGCGGTTAATTTTTTAGTTTTTTGGAGCAGAACTTGAATCTGGCACTTTTCGACCTGGACAACACCCTGCTGGCGGGCGACAGCGATTTCGAATGGGGGCGCTTCCTGATCAAGCTGGGCGTGCTGGATGAAGAATTGCATCTGGCAAGGAACGCCCAGTTCTACGAAGACTACAAGCAAGGCACACTGGACATTTACGCCTTTCTGGAATTCCAGTTGAAGCCGCTATCCAGGCATCCGCGTGCACAACTCGATGTCTGGCACTTGCAGTTCATGGATCAGGTGATCAAGCCCCTGATGACCCCCCAGGCGCACTCTTTGGTGGAAAAGCATCGTGCCAACGGCGACCTGATGGTGGTCATTACCGCCACCAACAGCTTTGTAACAGCGCCCATCGCCCGGGCTTTCGGCATCCCCCACCTGATTGCCACCGTGCCGGAAGTGGTGAACGGCGAATATAACGGACGTGTGTCTGGCGTGCCGAGCTTCAAGGAAGGCAAGATCACGCGCCTGCTTGAGTGGCTGGAGTCACGCGGCGAGACGTTGCAAAGCTTTGATGCCAGCTGGTTCTATAGTGATTCGCACAATGACCTGCCCTTGATGAAGCTGGTCGATCATGCTGTAGCGGTCACCCCGGATGCGACGCTACGCGCTCACGCTGAAACGCACAACTGGCCAATCATCAGTCTGCGTTAACGTCCGAGCACCACCTCCAGCACGAACTTGGTACCAACATAGGCCAGCAGCAGCAATACGAAACCGGCCAGGGTCCAGCGCACGGCAACACGGCCACGCCAACCCCGGATGTAGCGTCCCACTAGCAGTGCGCCAAAGATCAGCCAGGAGGCGATGGAAAACACCGTCTTGTGATTGAACTTGAGCGCCTGATGAAAGATTTCCTCGGTAAAGAAAATGCCGCTGACCACGGTCAACGTCAGCAACACGAAGCCAATGGTAATGATCTGAAACAGCAGGCGCTCCATCGGCATGATGGGCGGAAAGTCTGGCAGACGCGTCCTCGTCGTTTTGTGATGCAGGCTGCGTTCCGCCATCGTCATCAACCCGGCATGCAAGGCGGCAAAGGTGAACAGGCTGTAGGCCAGGATGGCAATCACCAGATGCGCGCCGAACAATGCGTCGCCGGTGTAGGGCAATACGTGTTCACTTGGCACCAATTTCTGCAACAGCACGGCCAGTGCCGCAGGCGGCAGGACAAAGGCCTGCAAGGCGTGCAGATCGTGGCGCAGGCTCGCCACCCAGTAAATCAGCACAGTCAGCCACAAGATAACCGACACAGCGTTGCTCAGGCCAAAATTCACGCCGCCACTATTGAAAAGATCCGTTGCCAGCAACCAACCGTGGAATACCAGGCCGGCGGCCAGCGCCAAGCGTTCCGACTGCAGAAAGCGTTCCTCACGATTCTGGCGCCACTGGTTGAAGGCAACGCCGGCATAAAGCAGGGCTGGGATGAGATAGATCAGTAAGTCAGGCATGGTTCCGGTAAAATCAACGTTTTCCCAAATATAGCACACCCCATGTTCGACAATCTAACTGGACGTCTGGCAGGCGTCATTAAAACCCTGCGTGGTCAGGCACGTTTGACCGAAGATAACATTCAGGACGCCATGCGTGAAGTGCGCATGGCCCTGTTGGAAGCCGACGTTGCCTTGCCGGTAGTTAAAGATTTCATCAATCATGTCAAGGAGCGCGCACAGGGTCGCGAAGTGCTGCAAAGCCTGTCGCCGGGCCAGGCGGTGATCCAGGTCGTGCATGAAGAACTGACCCGCCTGATGGGTGGTGGCAGCGCCAGCCTCAATCTGGCAGCCGTGCCGCCAGCAATCATCCTGATGGCCGGTCTGCAAGGTTCTGGCAAGACGACGACTTCGGCCAAGCTTGCGCGCCTGCTCAAGGAGCAGAAAAAAAAGGTCCTGCTGGTCAGCGCCGACATCTATCGTCCCGCCGCCATTGAGCAACTCAAGACCCTTGCCCTGCAACTGGATATCGACTGCTTCGATTCCAACGCAGGCCAAAAACCGACAGATATCGCTCGAGCAGCACTCGACTACGCCCGGCGCCACTTCCACGATGTCATGATCTTCGACACCGCCGGTCGCCTCGCCATCGACGATGTCATGATGGACGAAATCCGGCAATTGCACACTCTGCTCAATCCAATCGAAACCTTGTTTGTGGTCGACGCCATGCAGGGTCAGGACGCCGTCAACACCGCCAGATCATTCAACGAGGTACTAGCGCTGACAGGCGTGGTGCTGACCAAACTCGACGGAGACTCCCGTGGTGGCGCCGCACTCTCCGTGCGTCAGATTACCGGCTGCCCGATCAAGTTTATTGGTGTCAGCGAAAAAGTCGACGGCCTCGAGCCTTTCCATCCCGAACGCATGGCCTCACGCATCCTTGGCATGGGTGACGTGCTGTCTTTGATCGAACACGCACAGAAGAATGTCGATCTGGACGAAGCAAAAAAACTGGCCGACAAGGTCAAATCCGGCAAGAGTTTCGACCTGGAAGACTTCAAGGCGCAGATGCAGCAAATGCGCAAGATGGGCGGCGTCGGTGCCATGATGGACAAGATGCCTGCGCAAATGGCCAACATGGCCTCCGGCATCAGTTCCGAGGCAGGCGACAAGTCATTGGCTCGCATCGAAGGTATCATCAATTCCATGACCCCGCTCGAGCGCCGCAAGCCTGAACTGATCAAGGCCACGCGCAAGCGACGCATCGCGAGTGGTGCTGGCGTTCAGGTACAGGAAGTGAACCGACTACTCAAGCAGTTTGAAGAAATGCAGAAGATGATGAAGATGCTAGCCAAGGGTGGCATGGCCAAGATGATGCGCGCCATGCAGGGCCGCTTTCCCGGCATGCGCTAAAGCCTTTTCATTGACGCCACCAGTGCTTTCCCTCATAATTGCGCGCCTTTCGGGATGGTAGCTCAGTGGTAGAGCAGCGGACTTTTAATCCGTTGGCCGTGGGTTCGACCCCCACCCGTCCCACCAGTGTTTACGGGGCTTGCAGCGATGCAAGCCCCAATTCACCCGAAGGAAAACTCTCCCACGGCTCCCTCACGGCTCCCTTGGAAATAACGATGAATCCAAGCCTCCCTGCATCCACGATTAGAAATAACACGACCAACCCCTCTAATCGATGGTTAAAGCCGAGTGACGCCGCCGCCATGATTGGCTTATCAGAAAAGTGGCTTGCTGCAGCGCGCGAAGGCAGAAAAGGTATAGACGGGCCACCATTCATAAAACTTGGTGATGGCAAAACGTCCCCCATACGATACCGGCTTGATGAGCTGACCGACTGGATGGATTCCTTTCAATCTCATAGCGGAAATATCAGCCAGTTTTCAAGCTATTCAGCCTTTTTGAATAAGGCCGCCGCATCGGATCAATGGCCGTTTGTAATTAACCATGACGATGGTGTATTGGATGAGCTGTTCAGCGCCATAAACAATGGGCCCTTTTCATTAGATAGCCGAGCCCATTATTCAATCATTTGGATAGCCAAGAAATCGACACCTCAAAGGCCACTGAGTAACTAATTCCTCAACTTTAGTTTCAGGTCGGTAGCTACGCCTGCAAACACTATGCGCCATGGGATCCTACGCAGATCCAAGGCGAAAACCCCACCCATGAATGGTGAGGCTTTCGATTTGAAACTGCCGTGCGCTGAGTTTATTCGCTCATAGTAACTCTCCTCATAACTTCATAAAATTGATCCCGTTAGGGGCAGGATCATCCCCTTCCTGCTAGGCAGCAATTCTTTGTCCTACCTGATTTCCCCACATCGTCCAGCCTTTTCGCTCAGCGCGAGAAAACAACTCAAGTTTTGATAGCCCCGGGTACATGGCCTCGATCATCGAGTAGAAATAATCGGGCTTTGCACTGTGATCCCCACGTGGCAAACTAATCACGGAAGGAACCTTCACACTCTCCTTTACGGTTGGAGGCTTTCCTTTTGTTGCCACCAGCAAAAGCTCATGCTGTTGGCGGAAATACCCACCTTGACCAGCTGTTTGTTTATCCCAAACAGCCATAGTCTTAAATTCAAACCCCCATGCCTTAATGACTGGCGGGTTCAAATTTGAAGTGCAACTTTTGTAAGGAAATTTAGGTGGCGAACTGCTGTAGAGTTCGTGCTGCTTAAACGACCAAGTAAAAGGAGCACGGATGAAGTACTACAAGCAGCTCACCAGTGAGCAACGATACC
>CAIJXJ010000013.1 GCA_903824575.1 uncultured Methylobacillus sp. | reverse complement strand
TTCTTTTTGTGCCAGATATATTCTTCAGTCCAGAGCCATCCTTGTTTCCTCATGGCAAGAATCAACTCCAAGACATAGGTGTTTCTCTCGCCCTCAACAACCCGTTCTTTGATGTTCAGAACGAAAGAACCAGTAGGCTTGAGAACTCGTTTCAATTCAGCGGTGATTGGTAAGAACCATTCTACGTACTTATCGGGATGAATCCCGCCGTATGTGTGGTTACGCTGGTCTGCATAGGGCGGAGATGTGACTATCAGATCAAAGAATCCGTTCGGGTACTGCGAGAGAACTTTGCAACAATCCCCGGTCTTCAAATTGGTTTCAACTGTTCTCATGTTTGTTGCTTGCTGGTTATTGGTTAGGCGAACTCATCGGGTGCATCGGAATGACCAAGTAATAACTGTTTTTGCTTGTAAAAAACGGCGGTGAATAATTCATGAAAACTCGACCTCGATGTCGCGGCTTGTAAAAGTGCCGTGACCTTTGTGATATGTTTTTCGAGATTCGTCTTGGCATTTTGTTCGATAAATTGATGCAATTTTAACCACGTTTCTGAACCTTCTTCACCAATATGTAATTTTCTCCGATGTTTTAATTCAACTGGAAGTTCGTTGTAGAGTGGTTCGTAAATGTAACGATTTGTCCAACGGCCAACCCAGCTTGGACGGTTTTCGGACTTTTTGAATTCGTCATCATACAGGCGCAACAATGCAACATAAAATTCATCCGGGAAAGTCTTTTTCCACTCATCGGGTATGGACAAAAGCGCGGTATCAATCGGGCGCAACCGATTTCTTACCTTACGGAAAGCGATTATGAGGTTAAGCCGAAAAACTTTGTTGTCCTCGGTTGGTCTTGAAAGTGTGAGCAAAAACGCAATTTGGTCAAAGTTCAAATATGCGAATTTTTCCGGTCTCCCCGCACCGTCCAATAATTTTCCGATTTGAAATCGGAAAACCCCTAATTGTTCAAGCTGGCTTGTGTGTTCCTCTATTAATTTACGAAGACTTTCATGCTGGATTCCAAAAACTCTGGCAACCGCCCTTGAATCGGCCATTAATTCCGGCCCCTGTTGGTGGATTTTGAGTAATTCCTTCATTCCCAGTTCCTTGTTTGCCGGTTGATATGTCAAAACCTTATCGGCAACTGCATTCAGGACTACTAATTCATTGCTCATGCTATTAGCTCCTTATAGGTCATGCGGCGGCCTGCCGTAGCATCAACAAAGCTATTGAGCCGATCCAGTGTATGCCGTTTTACATTGCCAGCGTCAAGCCGGAAAGCAAACTCGTTGATGTATCGGTTTAAGTGGGGTCGGCTGGCATGATGATAGACACCATACAATCCTCGTTTGAATACCGCCCAGACGCTTTCGATCCCGTTCGTATGCGCCATGCCGTTCACATACTCTTTGACGCTGTGATTGACTGACAGGTGTTTGAATTGGGTCATACCCTTATAGGCGGGGTGTTCATCTGTGCAAATGGTTGTTCCTGGAGTGACCGCCGCAATAATTTCCGGGTGAATCTCTGCGGCACTGGTGCCGGAAATTACTTTGGCGTGAATGTTGCCCCCGCGTTCGCGCATTCCCAAAACGGTAACTTTGCCGACAGTCCCGCGCCCTGCCAGTAGCTTCTTGTCTTTATGCTTGTTGACTTCTTTCCCACCGACATAGGTTTCATCAATTTCGACAATGCCCTGTAGATTAGTCAGATCATCGCCGCACGCTTCGCGCAATCGGTGAAGCACAAACCAAGCTGTTTTTTGAGTGAT
>CAIJXJ010000012.1 GCA_903824575.1 uncultured Methylobacillus sp. | reverse complement strand
TGATGAAAGATTTTCTTGCCAGG
This sequence comes from uncultured Methylobacillus sp., assembly GCA_903824575.1. Taxonomy (GTDB): domain Bacteria; phylum Pseudomonadota; class Gammaproteobacteria; order Burkholderiales; family Methylophilaceae; genus CAIJXJ01. The sequence continues at coordinate 1,777 of CAIJXJ010000012.1, read as the reverse complement.
ATACAGGGCATGTCGCCCAAGACAAAGCAATACGTTTTGCTAGGCGTTATCGCTTCAACCGTTCTTGCGTTGGTTCTGGGGAGCTTATCCATGATGCAGGATCAGCCGACTGCCCCGGCGCAACCTGTCGCTGCTGCCGGTCAACAAAGCACAACGAACATCACGGCACCTGGCGGCACGGTCGATCCGCAAGCGGTCTGGCGCGAGCAAACAACACAGCAGATGAAGCAGCAGGAAGAAATGATACACGCCCTGCGCGAGCAGATGGCGAAGGCATCCGCCGTGCAGCCTACACCTGTTATGGCACAGCCTGTATTGCCGCCCTTGCCGCCACAACCAAGGCCGTCTATCGGACCGGCGCAGATAGAACCACCCGTGCCTTCAACGGTATCGGCTACATCAGGTGTGCAGGATACGTCGCCAAGGAAACAGGCCGAACCCGGTATTGCGTCCTTTGATGTGAGCCCGACGGCTCCGCCCCTCAAGGTTCAGGAAGACGAACGCAGCCTCGGTTATGTCCCGGCCGGTTCTTTTGCGCGGGTTGCTTTGCTGGGCGGTCTGGATGCACCAGCCGGTGGACAGGCACAGGGAAACCCGCTGCCTGTCCTGATGCGGGTGCAGGATAACGCCGTTCTACCCAACAAACGTCGCTTCAGTATCAAGGCTTGTTTCGTCATTGCCTCCGCCTATGGCGACATCAGTTCCGAACGCGCCTACGCAAAACTTGAGACCCTCTCCTGTATCCGTAACGACAACACCGCCGTCGATATGCCGGTCAAGGGGTACATCATCGGTGAGGACGGTAAAGCGGGACTGCGCGGACGACTGGTGAGCAAGCAGGGGCAATTGCTGGCCAATTCGCTGATCGCCGGTTTCGGCTCGGGCATGGGGCAGTTTTTCCAGAGCCAAGGGGTGCAGTCTGTCAGTCCGCTGGGTTCCACCCAGACGCTCAATTCCAATCAGGCTCTGGGGAACGCCGCCGCAAATGGTGTCGGCAAATCGCTTGATCGTCTGAGCAAATACTACCTCGATCTTGCGGAAAAACTTTTCCCGGTCATCGAGATTGATGCCGGACGGACAATCGAAATTGTATTTACCAAGGGCTTTTATTTCGGTAAGGGTGCTGGCGGTAGCGATGGCCGATATTCGGAAATCTGGAAGCGCGGACGCGCACTCATGGGCGAGTCGCTTGACCCTTACCCTAACAACGATAACTTCGGGGGCAACTAAGATGAAAAAACATAAATTCCTGGTCGGATTGCTGTGCGCCATGATGAGCACCATGATGAGTGCTGTGTGTTTCGGTAGTGAGACTACCGATAAGATTTTGGCGAATCTCCGCAGCAGATATCCGGCCACCCAATTTACCGATGTACGCGAAACATCCGTTCCCGGCATTGTTGAAGTCGCGATGGGCAAGAATGTTGCTTACACCAACGCAGAAGGGCGTTACTTCCTGTTCGGTCATCTCTTCGACATGCAGACCCAGCAAGACCTTACCGCTCAACGACTCGATGAGTTGAACACGGTCAGTTTCGCCGATTTGCCGCTGAAAGATGCCCTCAAGACGGTGCTCGGCGACGGTAAGCGTGTCCTTGCAGTCTTCTCCGACCCCGATTGCCCTTACTGTAAGCGTCTGGAGAACGAATTGCTCTCTCTCAATAATGTGACGATCTACACATTCCTCTATCCGTTAGAGGGCTTACACCCGAAAGCACCTGAAAAGGCCGCTACGATCTGGTGTGCCAGGGACAATTCGACGGTGTGGCGCGAGTTC
>CAIJXJ010000011.1 GCA_903824575.1 uncultured Methylobacillus sp. | reverse complement strand
ATTGATGGATGGATCGGGCGTTTCAACATTTACCGCGCCGAGGGTGTGCTTCCAGTAGTTCGTGACGACTTCGAGCGCGCTGCGCGCTGCAGCAGATCCTCGAAAACGCTGCACCATCTGGCGCACATCATCGCCGTTTCGAGCCGCCCCAAGCCTGAAAGTAATCTCGCGTTCCTGCCCGTCGGCCAGTTCGAACGGTACCTGGATTACGGCACAGGGATCAAGTGCCGCGCCCACCCTGCCGGAAAGACGCGACGACGACATTGCAGTAGGATTCTGTAGCGTTCCGTTGCGGCCAATGAATTCAGTCCTGTCGCTGCTGAAACTTCGCGTCGCATCGTCCACATCGAAAAAAGCAACCTGCGTGCCGAACTCCTCGTTGTATACATTATGCGCCAAGAGCGCGCCGCTGTCGGGATCGATCTGGGTGATCACATGCATCATCGATTTTGGCCGCAGATCTCCCAGCACCCATTCGATGTATCCGGTGACGGAGAGGCGGCGCAACCGGCCAGACTTGTTGCACACCTTCAACACCGCAAACTTGATCGGTGCATCCAACGCCACATAAACCCGCAGTTCGGAGTCAATACCATCCTCTGTATGGGTGAACACGCTGTAGCCGAATCCGTGCCGGCAAACGTAATATCCCTCTCCGCGGCTGGGCCAGGGCGCAGGCGACCAGAAGTGTCCACTTTCTTCGTCCCTCAGGTAAAAGGCTTCGCCGCCGGAATCGCTTACGGGGTCGTTCGACCAGGGTGTGAGTAGAAACTCCTGTGCGTTTTCGCTCCATGTATTGGCGCAGCCGCTTTCCGAAACGATGGTGCCGAATGATGGATTCGCCAGTACGTTCACCCACGGCGCCGGTGTCATCTGACCAGGTGCGATCGTAATGACGTACTCGCTTCCATCAGGTGTGAATCCGCCAAATCCATTGTAAAACATCAGATCGCCGCGAGAAGACTCGACGTCCGCCGCTGGTTCTGTGTGCAGGGTTTGAGTTGGTATAAAAAGCGGAACAACGGCGTCAGCAAGGCTGCGCCGGTTGATCTGCTCCGCCAGCGTGCCACCTCTGTCATCGAGCACCACGCGAGCAACCGACTGAAGCAGAATCATGTCCTCGCTGGACAAAGGTCCTGCAAGTCTCACGAATATTCCACCCGGCTTATCGCTAAGATCGGCTTCGGCGCCAGTGGCGATCAGCTTCACGATCTGATCGTGAAGCGATTGCCGGTTGCCGGCACCTTCTGAGCTGCAGATCACCAGATCGACTGTCAGTCCCTTTAAACGCCAGTAAGCATGGGCCTGTAATAACTGGCGCACCAAATCGATATTGGCAGGTTCCCCGATCTGCAACAGCACGATCGGTAAATCCCCGGAAATTGAATTGCCCCATAAACCGGATTGCCCCCTGTGGTTCTTGATAATAATGTCAGGATCGGCGCGCAATGAAGCATTGGCGTAAATAATAGAGTCGGCGAGTCGGCCATAGAGTTGTGTGTCGGCCTGGGTCGCATTGAGCTGCCGCATGATCGACTGGCTTTGCGTACATGCCAGGTCGAAGACGCGATCGGTCAAATGCGTATCCTGGTATTTTTCGATGAGTTTCAAGCATGCTTCACGGGTCTCACCGATGCCGGTGATGAAAGCAACTGTAGCCGATTGTTCCGGCTCCAGTGTCATCCGGCATCGGATAGCGACAATAGGATCAAGTACGGAACCCTCGCTACCCGACAGCGCCGCGACATTAAGCATCGCCTGTGGATTCACAAGCGTATTTCCGCGGCCAATGAAACGCAT
>CAIJXJ010000010.1 GCA_903824575.1 uncultured Methylobacillus sp. | reverse complement strand
CGGGTCTATTTGTAGAATGATCGCATTGTTTTTGTTGATTAGGTTCTTATAGCGTTGTTCACTTAAACTAAGCGCATGGTTATTTCGATCATCGCGTGTTACGTCTGTTACTGCCTAGGTCTTCCGGGCTATATACATCCCGAGATCATTTAGGGCATTCCAAAAAAACGACCCTTAATTTCAGCATGACAATCAATGCATAAGAAAGGCCGGTGTTCCTCTGTTATCGTGTGAAGCTTCTGAAACCCACACAACATCAAAGGAAACCGACCTATGTATAGAATTGTATCTGGCATTACCACGCTTTTGCAATATATCGGAACACTACTCAGCAAGCCGGAGGTTTTTCACCCGCAACAATGCCCGCTATGCGGGTTCGGCTGTCTCTGGAAGCATGGCTTTTACTTCCGCAAAGCTAATCGATGCCCGATTCCAGGTGAAGAGCATCTGCACATGATTCCAATCCCGCGTTTCCTGTGTACTGGCTGCTGGCATACCTGTTCGCGCCTGCCATCATGCATTTCGCCCCGCCGCTGGTATAGCTGGCTATCTCAGCAGAAGGTATTGCTTTTCATGTTGGCTACCTGTTGTTTGCACGGATGCAGCGTTAAATTTTCCATGTGCCGAAGCACTGTCCGCCGCTGGTGGAATTGGTTGGAATCCAGTACGCCAATTTTCGAGCACACCCTGCGCAGCCGCTTTCCTGAATGGGGTCGGATCGCCGATTTCAAGCCTTTTTGGAAGAATGCCATAGGCATTATGCCATTGAGCGAAATGATGGCTCAACTTGATAACGATGGTGTGACTGTCCCATGAAATACTGAACCCTGACTACTATGGGAAAGCAAATTTCCGTTATTAAACAGCACCACACACTTTCGCCATTATGCCCGTTTCAAATTTCTGATTTGATGCTGACCTCATTTAACCACTAGGAGTCAGCATGAAAGAAATTGATCGGAAGGCTTTATTCCGTATGTCTGTTTTGGGAGCATTGATAAGCCGGGAGAGTTTGCAGCGAGGTGAGTTGCAACAAATCATCCGTGAACTTGCACAGCAAAGCTATACCATTCCTGATTCTCGCCGTACATATATCGGTGAGAAGACTATTGAATCTTGGTATTACGATTGGAAGCGCGACGGCATCGAGGGGTTGATGCCAAAGGAACGCAACGACCGCGGTCTATCCAAATTAACGCCTGAAATTCAAGAAGCCATCCTCAATGCTAAACGGGACAATCCAAAACGTTCGATTCGCATAATTAAACAACTTCTTGAGAGTTCTGGTGTCGTTGCCAGGAATGTCTTGTCACGCTCGTCCATCCATCGCCTGTTGCAGGCAAACGGCATATCCCGCATGACGGGTTCAGCAAGCTTGCTTGAAGAGAAACGCAGTTTTTGCACAGAATTTGCCGGTTCCATCTGGTATGGTGATGTATTGCACGGCCCCTCTATTCCGACCTCAAAAGGAATGCGCAAAACCTATCTCGTCTCCCTGATGGATGATGCCTCTCGTCTGATAGCTCACAGCGCATTCTGCCTGGGAGAAACGGCACTGGACATCGAGGGAGTGCTCAAGCAAGCGGTGCTCAAACGCGGATTGGCAAAAAAGCTAGTAGTCGATAATGGCGCTGCCTACCGGTCTGCTACGCTGCAAGGTATTTGTGCGCGTTTAGGCATTAATTTAATTTACTGCCGTCCT
>CAIJXJ010000009.1 GCA_903824575.1 uncultured Methylobacillus sp. | reverse complement strand
GGGTTGTTGTAGTGACTGCCGATGCGCGGATCGAGGCCGACGCCTTCTATAATCTGGCGCGTGTCGAGACCGTGGGTGGAAGCGTAAGTATCAAGCTCATTGAAATATGCCACCCGCATGGCGAGATAGGTATTGGCAAACAGTTTGATGGCCTCGGCTTCGGAACTGTCGGTGAGCAGGATTTCGACGTCGGTTTTAAGCGAGCCGTCTTTCAGCAACTTGGCAAACACCGCAGCCCGTTCAGAGCGTTCACCCACCACAATGCGCGAGGGATACAGATTGTCATACAGAGCGCGGCCTTCACGCAGGAATTCCGGCGAGAAGATCAGGTTGTCGCAGCCTAATTTCTCACGCACGGAGGCGGTGTAACCCACGGGAATAGTTGACTTGATGACCATCACCGCCTGCGGCGCGAGCGCCATAACATCCTTAATCACCGCCTCCACCGAGCGGGTATTGAAATAGTTGGTCTCGGTGTCGTAGTCGGTAGGGGTCGCGATAATGACGAAGTCGGCACCAACATAAGCCTCGGCTTTGTCGGTGGTGGCACGCAAATTCAAGGGGCGAGTTTTGAGATAATCCTCAATCTCGGCATCAGCGATAGGTGACTCCTTGCGGTTCAGCATCGCCACCTTTTCCGGCACGATGTCGAGTGCGACCACTTCGTTGCTCTGGGCCAGAAGAACGGCCAAGGACAGACCTACATAACCGGTTCCGGCGATGGCGATTTTCACTTCTAACCCCTTTTGAATTATGTTGAGATAACCGTTCGGCGGATTACTTAATCCGCCCTACAATTTAAAATCATATCTTGAATGAAACAGGTACACGTTGCAAGGGTCAAGGAAAAATTCAAAACCGAATTCGTTCCTTCGACCTTTACCTTGATCTTTCATCTTGAACCTCAAGCCAGTTCTTTACTTTAACCTTTTATCTTTGTACCTTACGCCTGTTTTTTTATCTTGTGCCTGATCAACTGTTTTGTCGCACCAAAAATAAACAGCGTGTTCGTCACCAAATAGCGTTTCCACAATCTGCCAGGCTCCGAAGCCAAGCGATAAAACCACTCCAGCCCCGCATTCTGCATCCATTGCGGAGCACGTCTGATGGTGCCAGCATGATAGTCGAACGCCGCACCGACGCCAATCATCACGGCATTAATCCGACCACGATGCGCGGCCATCCATAGCTCTTGCTTGGGGCAACCCAGGCTCACCCAGACAGTCCCCGCGCCGGACGCGTTGATCGCTTCCACCGCAGAGTAATCCTCATCAACCGACAAATCTCGGTATGGGGGTGAATATGCACCAGCTATAACTAAGCCTGGAAATGCCGCACGCAATCGCATTTGCAAAAGATCAAGCGTTCCCTGCATTCCACCATATAGATAAATCGACTCATCCCGGCTTGCTGCCAGTTCACAATACCTCCACATAAAATCCGGCCCATTGATGCGTTGTTGCTTTGAATAACCTATCTTTCGAAGCATCCACGCTACCGGGGCACCATCTGGGGTCGCCATATCCGCTTCTGAAATCACCCGAAAAAAATCATCGTCCTGACTGGCAGTGACAACAGAATGTACATTGCAAATACAAACATAATGGCTCTCTCGCCTTGTAGCCCACTCTTGCACACGCCCTAGAGATTGAGTCCAATCGACTACATCAAATGGAATGCCCACGACAAAAGCCCTTTCACGAACATCAGTCGCAATCTTATTGTTTAATGTCATTGCTGGCGCGCCTTCTCATACTCACAAAGTAGTAGTTCTCTAATTTGCATCGCACAAGCCTCCCAAGTATATCCAGACACCGCTTTACGAAGTTCGTTTGCATCCGGGGGCACGTTGGAAAGTAGTTCGGCAATTTTTTCCCCTATCACTTGCAGATCATCCAAATGCACATAATTCGCACTTCCGCAAGTTACCTCACGTAATGATGGGATATCACTACACAGCACAGGTGTACCATGTGACATTGCCTCAACCGGTGGAAATCCAAACCCTTCGATTCTGGATAGAAAAATAAAAAGCCTTGCATTGGCGTAGTAGCTGTGTAGCTCATAATCACTTAAACCCTTGACTGATCGTACCCCCGG
>CAIJXJ010000008.1 GCA_903824575.1 uncultured Methylobacillus sp. | reverse complement strand
GCGCGGGCAATTTCTTCCTTGAACTGCTTCAGCATTCCGGGGAATGTTGAAGCTTCTGCCATTTCCGTGCTGCTGGACGTTTGGTTTGCTTTGAGGTTTTTTAAAGTTTGTGACATGGTGATCTCCTTTTTATTGGTGAAACATAAAAGGGACACCATGCCCCATCGGGACAGAGGGTGTCCCAAGAGGTATTTACGCAAATCTAAATTTACGCTGTCGCAACAGTGCGTAAGAACGCATTTACAATAATGCGCAAATACATCATTTCATCAGTGACAATTGACCTTGCGGTATAGCTGCTGATTCATGATTTTTCAGGATGGTTTTCACCACCTCTTCGTCATCCATTCCTTTCTGCAAATGGGTAACGATTTCAGAGAAAAGCGATTTAGCCTGACGTTGACCCAATGAAGGTTCAGCTAAAAAGGCAGTCATCGCGATTTTTAATGCTTTTGATTTGATGCGGTCCAGCTGTGTGATTTTACGCATGGTGTTTCTCCTAAGAAAAAAGGAACACCATCCCCAGCGGGAACAGTATCCCCGTTGGGTTTAACCTCTTGAAGAGGCGTTTGATTACGCAGCGGCTAAATCAGGTTTCAATTTGCGTTTGCGACCGATTTTCTTTTCAGCAAGCATCGGGTACTGCATGCCGCGTCGCAGAAATGACGGTGTTTCAAAGTCCGAAAAATCCAAACCGCCAAGCACTACTGGCTGAATGAATGTTGGAAACTTCAAGCCACGTCGAATAAAAGCTGGCGATTCAAAGGACGAAAAATCAATTTCTCTTTGCGCTGCCGGTACGACGACCGTTTGTGCAAGACTTCCGGAAGATGATTCCAGGATATTTTGAACAGTGTTGAAGCGAGGTGCTAAGAATAAAACCATCCAACGCACAGTTGAAACAACACCCATTGCCAATACTGCCAGAATTAAAATTCCCATTTTGTGTCTCCGATCTTGATATAAAAAAGGAGACACAACCCACAAAGGGATCGTGGCCCCGGTGGGTAAAAGGTGGTGCGTGTTAAAGCTTAAAGCTCAGACTCATAGTTTGCAGCCCAGCGTGGCAGATCAATTGTTTCGATCTCACCGTTCGGCTGGTATGCAGGCCATGAATTGTTGTCACGACACCACTTGATAAGATGCAATCCAGTGCGATATTTCTCACGGCCGGTTGCGATCATTTCATCACTTGCCTTATAGACAGCGACCGCGTGCGGTGCATCCTTTTCGACAGCAATAAAATAAAACGGGACACGCTCACCTGTAACAGCGTAAACGCCATCCTGGTAAAACGCCGCCTGAACATCGTAACCAAATTGTGCAATGCTTTTGGAAAATGCGTCAGCCGATGCGTTACAACATGACTTTACATCGGCAATACATGCAGCTCTTCCAAATCGTAGCTTGAGCCAGTCAGGACGGCATTTGCACAAAATACCTGTCTCCGAATCAGTCCAGAAGGCAGATTTTTCAGCAAGACCTTCCGACAAGAAAAGCATTTCGTTCGCCCCCTTGTGATTCTGAAGGGAAGCGCGCATTTTCAATATCGCTTCGAACTGCTCAGGTTTGAGAAGAATCTTTCCTACATACAGACGGTCAAATTCCTCCTCGTATAACTTGAATCTGGAATCCTTGTCAGCGGCCTTGATCGCCGCTTTCAACTCTTCCTTGTTCAGTCCGTCAAACTTGACGCCCAGCTCACCGGCTGCAAATCGGTAGTCATCCAGCGTTGCCAGTGTTCCGGCCATCATACTGGTTGTCAATTCTGACATTTCGGCAAGAACTTCCTCGCGGAAAGAATAAACACGGTCAATGTCGGCAGTTTTAATTGCCAGCTTCAAGTCGTCCTTTTTCATTTTTCCGACCTCGATGCCCAGTGCGCCGGCTGCCAGCTTGAGATCATCAAGCGATGCCAATGCACTTGCCAGCCTTTCGGTGGTTAATGCAGCAATTTCTGACTGCACGTCATCCTTGAAACTGAATCTGGAATCCTTGTCAGCAGCCTTGATTGCCACTTTCAACTCATCTTTGTTCAGTGCGTCAAACTTGACACCCAGCGCAGTAGCCGCACTCTTGTAATCATCGAGTGACGACAAGGAGCCTGCCAACAACGCATCATCAACCACGGCATATTCCTCACGAAATATCCGAGGTTCAAGAACGGCCGTATGAATGGCGGTTCCGAACTCCATTGCAGGGGTTGATTCTTTAGGATTGTCCAATGCTTCCCGCAAATGAGCCGGAGAGCGCATGGTTTTGACGATGCTGGAGTGACCAATTGCTTCATGGGCATGGTACTCAGCGTTGGTGATGGTAAAGAATTCCATAGATGCTCCTTTTCAAAAAAAGGGACACCATGACCCCAACCGGGAACGATGTCCCCGATGGGTGAATTGAATGCTACTTTGCATATTTACTTGAATACTGTTTTCAGTAACTACTGAAATACGGCATCACGTAACTTATTAAATACAACTTTGCGTAACCACTTAAATACTGCTTTATGCCGTGCCTTAATGACAATTTAACGTCATCTGTTTATTTCGATTGGTCAGCCACCAATATCAACTCATGGCATAAGCGATGAGAAAAGATAGCGAAACACTAGCACAAACTTTTAATTAAATCAAACCAGATACTCGACTAATTAGGCGAGTATTTTTCAGGTTATTTTATTTTTTTGTTTTATTGTTCGAGCGTTTCATTTTTTTCAACCAAATGGAGGCGATGATGGATGACTCGGTAAAAAAGGTAGCAACCAAGAAATCGGCAGCTAGAACCGCAAGAACACAATCAAGCGACAAGCGGAGTCCTATCGTATTTAGCAACCCGTTTTTTGTTCAGGAGATCACAATTAGCTCCACCCCGGCGCAGAACGTCTTTACTGACGGCTTTGAGCGATGCGATTCAGCATTGCGCAGTCTGAGTGTCGTTTTGCCCGTGGTGTTGAAAAATGAGAGCGAAATCATGTCTGTTAATGGCGCGATTGAGCATATCCTGAACGGTGCTTTTCGCGAGTTACGTGAGGAACAGGCGCGCGTCGTCAAAATTGCTGAAGACAATGGTATCGAGATCGGCAAGCTGGGCTATACCAACATCGTTTCACTACCGGCAAAAATCTCTTGCGGGAAAGCTGGCCAGTTTCTGCAAATGATCCGTGAATTCGACAAGCTGATTGAAACCATACATGCCACCTGGCTTGTTGGCTTCATTCCTGATGATGTCAAAGCTGAACTTGAGCGCAAGTGGCGTAAAAAAGTGATGGGCGTCGTGTTTGAAATTGAAACCATCAACAAACGCGCTTTTGAAGCCGCGCAAAGAAACAAGGTCGCTCCGATGGTGGATGATGGCGACAGCAAAAGTCCTGATGGCGCAGAACCCGTGAAAGCCAAACCCAAGAAAAAGGGTAAGGCAGTTGCCTCTTCGGTTGAAACGATACCACCACAACCCGTACCAGTGGAACTAATGGCGGCGGCAGCCTAATTCCTTGCGTCGAACTACGCCTAATCCCTATCAGGCACGCGCAATCTCAGCATCAGGACATTGCGCAATTCTTGCCTGTCCGGGGTCTGGAAAAACAACCGTCCTATCCGAGCGAGCCGCCCGCCTTTTGAGTGAAAACAGAATGGGCAGGCTTTGCGCGGTCACGTTCACACGCGCTGCAGCCACTGAACTCAAAGAGCGGATTCTTGAACTATGCCCCTCTGCGGCAAAACGACTGGCTGTAGGCACATTCCACTCTATTGCGCTGGCACAACTCAAGCGTGCTCCTGATCAGCGACCTCCCAAGCTGCTTTCTGATGGCGAAAGGCTTGCGCTGCTCAGGCGTTGCTACCACCAATACAAGTGCGACGTACCATTTACGGAAGTAGTTGCGGCAGTTGATGCCACAAAGTCTCGATTAACCCCCATTGCCTTTGAAAACACAGCCATCGAGGATATCATAACCGCCTATCGTGATGTACTGGCATCCGAAGGCGCGATGGATTTTTCAGATATTTTGCTTTTGACCACACAAGGGATGCTCAGTGGCCATCTTGCACCACTGTCTCTGCGATGGCTTCTCGTCGATGAATCTCAGGATGCAGATGAGGTGCAATGCGAATGGATTTTAGCGCACGCCAGAGAGGGAATCGAAGTCACCATTGTGGGGGATGACGACCAGAGTTTATATGCCTTCCGACATGCAATGGGGTATGAAGGTATGCAGCGTATTATCAAGCAACTGGTGGCGCAGGAAATGACTTTGCCGATCAACTACCGGTGCGCACCGAACATATTGGCACATGCAGCACAATTGATCGAACATAACCCGAACCGCGCTCATAAAAATATTCAGGCGAATCGTGAGGGTAACGGCATAATCAGCAATTATCGTGCGGCTGATCGTTTTGATGAAGCGGCTGAAATCGTCAAGCACATCAAAAT
>CAIJXJ010000007.1 GCA_903824575.1 uncultured Methylobacillus sp. | reverse complement strand
GAAGTTTGCGCCCAGTGGCTGGGGGCGTGGCTGAAATGATTCAGCCCGGCCAGGTGTTTCTGCTTCTGGAGTCTGTGGACATGCGCTGGGGCATAGATCGGTTGTCGGTGCTGATTCAGCAAATTGACGGACGATCCCCATGCGATGGCACAGCCTATGGTTTTATCAATCGCACCCATTCGCGCATCAAGTTGTTGATATGGGATGGTACGGGTGTCTGGCTGTGCCATCGCCGCTTGCACAAGGGGCGGTTCCGATGGCCGGGGTCTGATGAAACTCTCTTCCGTATGAGTACAGAACAGTGGCGCTGGCTCACCACCGGAATAGACTGGCAACGACTGTGTGCAGCCCCTCCTTCACAGTGGCGGGTTTAGTATAAATAATTTGCTTATTTCTTCCTGTTTTTCCTTCATTATTAGTGCATTACAGATTGGCGTGTGATATAATGCAAGCCAATGAAATCACTGAATAAAACAATTCATTCAATTGATTTTCCAGCCCCCGCTGGCGAAGCTTTATCCCCTCAAATTCCGCCCCGTGATGCCGAGATTGTTCGACTCACCGAAATCATCCGTTCACAGGATATCAAGATTCAGGCTCTGGTCCAGGAAGTGGCCTATCTCAGGCGTATCCGCTACGGGGTCAAGAGCGAAGCGATGAGCGCAGAACAGCGACAGTTGTTCGATGAGGATATTGTGCAGGACATCGCCGCCATCGAGTCCGAACTGAAGTTGCCAGCCACCCCCGCTTCACCCAGAAGTCGCGCCGGACGCCAGGTGTTGCCCGAACATCTGGAGCGGGTTGAGGTTCGCCACGAACCCGAGTCCTGTACCTGCCCGGCCTGCCAGTCCAACCTGGTCAAGATCGGTGAGGATGTCAGCGAGCAATTGGATGTGGAACCGGCACGGTTCTTCGTGATACGCCATATCCGCCCCCAATATGCCTGCCGCCAATGCGAAACCATTACTGCTGCACCGGTAGCACCAGCCGTCATCGACGGATCACTGGCAGCCCCCGGACTATTGGCTTGGGTTGCCATAGGCAAGTATCTGGATCACCTGCCGCTTTACCGGTTGGAACAAATTGCTGCCCGACAGCAAGTCAACCTGTCCCGCAGCACCATGAGCGAATGGCTTGGTCGCATAGGGTTTGCCTTGTATCCTCTGGCGGATCGATTGATCGAATTACTTAAGCAGCGACAAGTGTTGCATGCCGACGAAACACCCGTGAAACAACTTGATCCGGGAGCAGGCAAGACCAAGCGGGCTTACCTGTGGAGTTATCGCAGCAATGATCTGGATACCGGTCCGCCGATTGTGGTGTTTGATTATCAAGCTAGTCGATCCGGTCAGCATGCGAGAGATTTCTTGCAGGGTTGGCAGGGCAGCCTCATGGTTGATGACTATGGGGGTTACAAGAAATTATTTGCCCGCGATGCCACACACGTCGTCACCGAGCTTGGCTGTTGGGCGCATGCCCGGCGCAAATTCTTTGATCTTCAGGT
>CAIJXJ010000006.1 GCA_903824575.1 uncultured Methylobacillus sp. | reverse complement strand
GCCTAACGTCACCATTGGTCGCAACGTCATTTTGAAACGTGCTGTCATCGACAAGGGGGCTAACATTCCTGATGGCATGGAAATCGGCGTCGATCTGGAACAAGACAGAAAACGCTTCCACGTGTCGGAAAAGGGCATTGTTTTGGTGACCTCCGACATGCTGGGACAAAACCTTCATTTTTCCAGGTAAGCGGCTGGTCTTGCTGGCCCAGGCATCCGCATTAATCATGAATAACTAAAGAAAGGTAAAATTTTGGAGATGGTTGGATGAATGAAGTCCAGTTGCTATATGTAACCAATGAAGTCAGCAGAAAGAAGGGACTGGTCCAGCAGGACCTGTCTTTTTTCATCCTGGTAAAAAATATCCACTTTACCAAACACATCGATGTCATATGGTCCGGTGAAGATGGCCAGTGGCGCACCTTGCCAGCGAGATTCCACAGCGCGACGCAAGGTAACAAGGAGTACTGGCTGGTGAGCGCCAGCTTCAAACCTGCGCCGCAAGCGGCACTTCCGGGCGGTATCCAGTTTGCCTTGCGTTATCGTGCTGACGGGCACGAGTTCTGGGATAACAATCACGGATTGAATTACCGCAGCCTCGCCAACTCCGGCATCCATGCGACCGATCATCATCCATTGCTCAACATTGGCTTCCAGCAAGAATTGGAAGATGGCCGCAAACTAGTGCCCATTACCGTCGCAGTCAGTCAGTCGTTGCGCGCACAGAAGGTCACCGTGCACTGGACTATGGATGACTGGAAACAGACCAACATTACGCGCTGTTACCAGAAGCGCAGTCGTTCGCAGAATCGTGACGGCAACCCGATTGAAGACAGGGACCAGGTCTGGAAGGGGCTGCTCAATATTGGCAACGCCTTCCGTTTGCAATACAGCATTTGCTGTGAATCAGACGATCAGGTGCTGTGGGACAATAATTTCGACCAGAATTACTCGGCACGACGCAAATCTCTGAAAGTATTGATCCTGAACCTACATTGCCTGCAGGAAGAAAATCAGGATGCCAAGTTCTCCCGGATTGCGCGCGCCATTGACGAGCTGGATGTGGATATTGCCTGCCTGCAGGAAGTCGCGGAACCCTGGAATGCAGGCAGGGGGAATCCGGAACTGAATTCAGCAAAAATCATCAATGACCGACTGGCTAGCCCCTATCATCTCTACACCGACTGGTCACACCTCGGCTTTGATCAGTATCGGGAAGGGGTCGCCATATTGAGCCGCCATCCGCTACTCAAGCGTCATTCCAAGTATGTATCGAAGACTGAAGACCCTTACAACATTCACGCCAGGCGAGTGGTCATGACGCAGATCAATGTCCCCAGTATCGGCCTGATCAACCTCTTTTCATCTCACTTGAGCTGCTGGAATGACGGCTTTGCCGAGCAATTCAAAAACCTCAGGCAATGGGCTACCGCCAAGCAAGGTGAACCGGTCAAGGCTATCATGCTGTGTGGTGACTTCAACATCAAGGCGGGTTCCAAAGGCTATGAACTAGTCGTCAGTTCCGATGAATATCAGGACCAGTTTCTGGCGGCCAGGTCACCTGAAGTGTTCGCAAAAATATTTGGTACGCCATCCCCGGGTTGGCAGAAATACTTGAACGATGACCATCGTATCGATTATATTTTCATGAACAAATCGAGCAGCTTGCGTGTTACCTCGGCCAGGGAGCTCTTCACCGAGCAGGACTATGGCCGTGTTTCGGATCACTTTGGCTATCTGATGACGTTCGAGCCGCGCTGACCAGGGGAAAATTTAAGTACCCGGTGAAACTGAATTTGAGCAGATGCAGCGCCTGTTCAGGAACTTCTATTAGCCCAGTTGCTTAGCGTTTATAGAGCCAGCGGCCGACCAGAGAGCGTTTTTTTTTTGAGTACAGCAATTCCTCCACTCGGGCCGAGACCTCGATCACTTCTTCCTCATGGTCGAGGTCGTCCGTATCCTGGTCCAGTTTTGGCCTGATGAGCAGGGCGATTGAGCGCCCCTTGAGATGGTAATCATCGCCACACGAATAATAGCCGTCACTGGTCAGGCCAAGTTCGAGATTCGTATCCATCAGACATTGCCAGGCATCATTACGACGGAATCGAGGCAACTTGAATGAGATTGGTTCATGGTGCGCATTGATCAGAAGCAGGAAATCGTCATCCCGTATGGATTTCCCCTGCCGACTGATTTCGTCCAGATTCTCGCCTAACAAATAAACGCCCAGGCAGCGGGTGAAGTATTGTCCCCATTCCTGCTCGCCCATTTCATTGCCATCCGGACCGAACCAGGCCAGGTCCTTGACCCTTTTGCCCTCGGATTCCCGCCCCACAAAGAAACGATTGCGATGGAGCACCGGATGAGCGCCTCGCAAGCCTATGATGCGCTGCACAAAATGGAGGAATTTGCGTTCCTCGTCAGAAATATTCCAGTTGATCCAGCTGGTTTCATTATCCTGGCAATAGGCATTGTTGTTGCCAGCCTGGCTGCGTCCCATCTCATCGCCGGCCACCAGCATCGGCACACCCTGTGACAGCAACAGGGTAGCCATCAGAGCGCGCCTTTGCTGGGCACGCAGATCCAGCACCACCGGATCGTTGGTGGGGCCTTCTACACCGCAATTCCACGATCGATTATAAGATTCTCCATCCCGATTGCCTTCTCCATTCGCTTCATTATGCTTTTCGTTATAGCTCACCAAGTCTTTCAAGGTGAATCCATCATGCGCGGTGATGAAGTTGATGCTGGCGTGGGGACGTCGACCGCTGTGGTTATAGAGGTGCGCCGAACCGGTCAGCTTGGAGGCCAGCTTTGAAATCAAGCCGTCCGAACCCTTCCAGAAGTCGCGTATCGTGTCTCGATACTTGCCGTTCCATTCGGTCCAGCCAGGCGGGAAATTTCCCACCTGATAACCGCCTTCACCCAGATCCCAGGGTTCGGCAATGAGCTTGACGCTGGACAGTACAGGATCCTGATGAATGATATCGAGGAATGCGCCCAGACGGTCAACATCGTACAACTCGCGCGCCAATGCGGAGGCAAGGTCGAAGCGGAAACCATCCACGTGCATCTCCTGCACCCAGTAGCGCAGGCTGTCCATAATCAGCTGCAACACGCGCGGGTGTGTCATGTCCAGCGTGTTGCCACAACCGGTGTAGTCGCGATAATAACGATGACTGCCGGGTTCCAGTCGATAGTATGCGGCGTTATCAATGCCACGGAAGCTTAAGGTCGGACCTCTATGGTTGCCCTCGGCCGTGTGGTTGTAAACCACATCCAGAATGACTTCGATGTCATTGGCGTGCAGCGTCTTGACCATGGACTTGAATTCCGCAATGGAATCCGTGGAGCTATAACGCATGTCGGGTGCAAAGTAAGCGATGGAATTGTAGCCCCAAAAATTCCGCAACCCCTTCTCCAGCAGATGCCTGTCATCCAGGAAGGCATGCACCGGCATCAATTCGATCGCCGTGATGCCCAAGCTCTTCAGGTGCGAAATCACCGGCTCACAGCCCAGCGCCGCGTAGGTACCCCTCAGGTGTTCGGGAACGTCAGGATGCAACTTGGTGAAGCCTTTGACGTGCAGTTCATAGATGACGGTTTCGCACCACGGCGTGTTCGGTGGCGAGTCACGACCCCAGTCAAATTGGGTATCAAGCACGCGGCACTTAGGCATGATGGCGGCATCGTCCTGCGTATCGAAAGAAAGATCTTCTTCGGCATTGCCGATCTCATAGCCAAAGTGGGCATCTGACCAGGGCAGATCGCCCACCAGCATCTTGGCATAAGGGTCGATGAGCAATTTGTTGGGGTTGAAGCGGTGCCCCTCCGCCGGCAGGTAGGGACCATGCACCCGATAACCGTATAACTGGCCGGGCCTGGCCTGCGGCAGGTAGCCATGCCAGACCTGATTGGTGTGCTCGAAGAGGGTAATACGCTCCAGTTCTTTCTGTCCATCGGAATCAAACAGGCACAATTCCACTTTTTCGGCATGTTCCGAAAACAGGGCGAAGTTGACGCCATTGCCATCCCAGGTAGCGCCCAGGGGCTGAGGAAGACCGGGCCACAGCAAGTTTTTATTGGTTGTCATCAGAGCTCACTATCAAGGCCTGGAGCCGTGTCCCATGGCCGTTATTGAGTTGATTTCGCCTTAGGGAGAATCGCTTGTCTAAATTCAAATGAGCGACTAAATCCGCTTGGGATTGGACAGTCGGATTTTTCAGGCAAACATTGCGAAATTGATTAGAGGTCATTGTTAACCGTCCTGTTGAATCTGATCATTATTTTTTATGGCCGATTCTGAGCGTAACTTCAGCATCAAGTTTGAATACGGAAATCGAATTGGCCAAACCGTCCGATTGTTCCTCCATGGCCTTGGCCGCCGCGGCTGCCTGCTCAACTAGCGCCGCATTCTGCTGAGTCACTTCGTCCATCTGGGTCACTGCCTGGTTTACCTGGTCAATGCCGGCACTCTGTTCCACCGAAGCCGCGGCGATCTCGGCCATGATGTCGGTCACACGCCTCACCGAGGCCACGATTTCCGCCATGGTCTTGCCCGCCTGCTCGACCTGATGACTTCCGCCTTCCACGTTTTTCACCGAGTCCGAAATCAATTGCTTGATCTCCCTGGCCGCCGCTGAAGAGCGTTGTGCCAGATTGCGCACCTCGGCCGCCACCACGGCAAAGCCGCGACCCTGCTCACCGGCACGAGCGGCTTCAACAGCGGCATTCAGGGCCAGGATATTGGTCTGGAAGGCAATGCCATCGATGACGCTGATGATATCAACGATCTTGCGCGACGATGCGTTGATATTCGCCATGGTATTCACCACCTCACCCACTACCTGACCTCCCTTGACCGCGACATCGGACGCAGCGGAGGCCAATTGATTGGCCTGCTTGGCATTCTCGGCGTTCTGCTTTACGGTGGATGCCAGTTGCTCCATGCTGGATGCAGTCTGCTCCAGACTGGACGCCTGCTCTTCAGTGCGTTGCGACAGGTCGGTATTGCCGGCGGCAATTTCACGGGCCGCCGTGTTGATTGAGTCCACGGCAATCTTGAACCCGGAAATGAGTTCCTTCAGGCTGCTGACTGTGGCATTGGAATCATCTTTCAGCTGCCCGAAGGTGCCGAAATATTCGTTGCTGATGGTTTCCGTGAGATCGCCTCTGGACAGTGCGGCCAACACCCGCACCACCTCGTTGAGGCCAACTTCGCTGGTATCCATCAGCTTGTTCATGCCAGTCCCAAGCGTTAGGAAGAAGCCTTCCTTGTCCGTCAACTGGACACGACGGGAGAAGTCCCCCATAACGGAGGCATTCACCAGTTGGGCGACTTCCTGCTCCACTGCAACTTCAGCGGTACGGTCGGTCCATTCAACCACCGAGCCCAGACGCTCGCCCTTATCGTTCATCACCGGATTGGCCGACAATGCAAAGGTACGTCCCCCCACCACGATCTGCGTTTTGTAATTGGTGGTCAGAGCCCCCAGCAAGATGCGCTGGTGGGATGCGGACTTGTGAAACTGGTCAATGCTGGCGCCCATCAGCCTGGATACGTTGAAGCCCGGCAAGGCCTGGCGCAGATCGGCCTCAGCGGCCGTCATCATGCTGACGATCGACTTGTTCATGTAGGTGATGTTGAGGTCATTATCGGCCATCATGACGTTGGTCGAGACATTGTCCAGTGCGATCTTGACCCGCAAGTTTTCATCGGCCAGTGCCTGTTCGTGCGCCTTGAGGGCCAGGTCATCGGTAATATCCTCCCACTCCACCACCGTTCCCAGTCGCTCGCCTTGTTCGTTCTTGATCGGACTGGCACCGATGGACATGGTGCGGCCACCAATCTTGATGGTGGCATGGTGAAAATGATCCAGCGTCGCCAGCATGCCGGCCTGATGTGATGGATTTTTGTGCAGCAAATCGATGCTGGAGCCGATCAAATTTTCAGCATCAAAACCGGCAATCTGGGTTTGCACGTTTGCCTGGAGGTTTTTGAACAACTTTTGCGCCGACTGGTTCAGGTAGATGATCTTGCGCTCATTGTCGGCAATCATGACGCTGGAAAACACGCTGTCGAGACCAACCTTGATGCGCAAGGCCTCGACAGAACGTGCATCGGCCTGTTGGAGTTCCTGCCGCATGATTTCCATTTGCGCGAGCACGCTGTGGCGCTGATCGGCCCCGTGTGCCAGCGTAAACTCGAAATCGCCTTCAGCGATGCGGCGGGCAGCCGCATACAGCTCACTCGGCTCACCGCCAAGATAGCCGGTCAGTTGTCGGCCAATGCGCACGAACATGACGGCAAACACGGCAATTGACAGGAAATTGATCAGGAGCGACATCCAGCGCAATTGCCGGATCTTGCTGCTGACCAGCGCGTTGGTGGCGGCATAGTCCAGATCAAGTGGCTTGACCAACTGGTCCAGACCTGCAGCCAGTTCCTCCGCACGCGCGTCGAAACCTGACCCCGCCCGCTTCATGATCAGATTACCGGCTTCGCGCCCCCCCTTGCCGGAATAGGCGGCAGCCATTTCGCGACCGGTTTCATGAAAGATTGCGAGCTTGCCTCGCGTATCCGATATCGCAGCTTTGAACTTCGGCTCCAGTTGATCCAGTTCCGCCAATAACTTGTTCGCCGCGTCGAAATTCTCCTGTGCATCCTTGTAACCATTGGGATCTCCGGTGGCACTGACGTCGGTCAGAAACTGCTGGATTTGCGATACCCGGAACAGCAAGGCATGGGTATCGGCATTGGCCTGATTCAGGATGTCCAGACGATGATTGTAATCTGCTACCTGGCCGGAGAGTAGGTAGCTGCCTGACAGGTTCAGCAGTCCCACGCCTATCAGAATCGTGATCAGTTGCTTGGCTGCACGACGGAGATTAAAAGATGCTTCCATATTAGTTTCACCTTATAGCTGGAGTTTAGGGTGACCAATCAAAATTCCATTACTTTCAAGATGGCGGTCAGAGTGACCTCCGGCGCAGGACGCCCCCCCCCCGACCGATTGACACCATATTGGACCAACATCAGTTTCAGAAGCAACACCTTAATAATCCGACTATTTTAGTATGGATTATACCGAACTCTTCAATTTACGATGCATTTCTATCTGATAGGTAATTTTACCGGTCCAAATTCCAAGCGGTCAGGCCAGATGCAAGCGAGCCCCGGCGATAGCCTGTTTGACTTGCGCCGGCGCCGTCCCGCCGGTATGGTTACGACTGGCAACTGAGCCTTCCAGCGTCAACACTTCGAATACATCATCCTCTATCAACGCAGAAAACGCCTGCAGTTGGGGCAGGCCGAGGCTGGCCAGATCGCAATTCTGATCGACCGCCTGACGTACAGCCTTGGCCACCATCTCGTGGGCGTCGCGGAAAGGCAGACCCTTCTTCACCAGATAATCGGCCAGATCGGTAGCCGTGGCGAAACCCTCTGACGCTGCCTGGCGCATGGCCGCTTTGTCTACGCTGATACCACGCAACATGTCGGCGTAAATTTCAAGCGTCATCAGCAAGGTATCGGCGGTGTCAAACAGGCCTTCCTTGTCTTCCTGATTATCCTTGTTATAGGCCAGTGGCTGCGCCTTCATCAGCATCAAGAGCGCCACCAGGTGACCAGTAACGCGACCGGTCTTGCCACGCACCAGTTCAGGCACGTCCGGATTCTTCTTCTGCGGCATGATGGAAGAACCGGTGCAAAAACGATCGGCGATGTCGATAAAGCCAAAGCGTGGCGAGGACCACAGAATCAGCTCTTCGGAGAAACGAGACAGATGGGTCATCACCAAAGCCGCTGCACTTGTGAATTCGATGGCGAAGTCGCGGTCGGAGACGGCATCGAGCGAGTTTTCACACACCCCGTCGAAGCCAAGTGCGCGCGCGACCATCTCACGATCGATGGGGTAACTGGTACCGGCCAGCGCGGCCGCCCCCAACGGCAGTCGATTAATGCGGCGGCGTGCATCCGTGAAGCGCTCGGCATCGCGTTTCAACATCTCGTAATAGGCCAGCAGATGGTGGCCGAAGGTCACTGGTTGTGCCACCTGCAGATGGGTAAATCCCGGCATCACGGTATCAAAGTGCGCCTCAGCCAGATCAAGCAGGGAAAGTTGCAGTTTTCGTATGCGCGCCAGCACGTCGTCCACCGTGGCACGCAGCCATAGACGCACGTCGGTCGCCACCTGGTCGTTGCGGGAACGTCCTGTGTGCAAGCGCTTACCAGCGTCACCGACCTTGTCAGTCAAGCGCTTTTCTATATTGAGATGCACGTCTTCCAGGTCCAGCAACCACTCGAACTTGCCATCACGGATGTCCTGCAGGATCTCGGCAAGGCCCTGTTCGATCGAGGCCACATCACTCATGGCGATGATGCCCTGATGGCCCAGCATACGGGCATGGGCGAGCGAGCCCTCGATGTCGAATTCGGCCAGACGCTGATCGAACTCGACGGACGCGGTATAGCGCTTGACCAGTTCGGCCACCGGCTCGTTGAATCTTCCCGACCAAGCCTTTGATTTGTCTTGCATTGCGGGCACCAATGATCAAATAATTACAGGATGTCGATTATAAAGCAAAACCACCTGCGCATTCCCGTCACCCTGCCGGACTTTAGCAATCTGGGCGTGCAACTTCGCATTCTGCTGCTGGTCAACCTGATGACGCTGGTGGCGGCAGTTATCCGCGCGGATTCGCTGGTCACGGCAACGCCGGTCCTGCTGCAACTATCGATCGCCGTCCAGCCCATTCTGCTGATGACGCTGCTGATTCTGCTGGCATTCAACCGATTCCTGTCGCGACTGCCTTATCGAGTCGGCATGCTATGCATCCTGCTGCTGGTGCTGTTGCTGACAGCGGGAATCCAGAATTTTGCCGCCGACCTGCTCAATCAGGACCTCCCCTTGTCGCTGTGGCGAAGCGCCTGGCTGGCGGCGACGGTGGTTGGCAGCCTGCTGCTCTACTTCAACTTGCGCAGCCGGGCACTTTCCCCGGCCATCACGGAGGCGAGACTGCAGGCGCTACAGGCGCGCATCCGGCCACATTTCTTGTTCAACAGCATCAATGCCGTGCTGTCTCTCATCCGCAGCGATCCCAGGCGTGCCGAAACCGCAATGGAGGACATGGCCGACCTGTTCCGTGTCCTGATGGCAGATAATCGCCAGCTGGTGCCACTCCAAAAGGAGCTTGAGCTGTGCCGCCAGTACTTGGCGCTGGAGAAGCTGCGATTGGGCGAACGCCTGCAATTGGTCTGGCACATCGACAACATGCCGGAGGATGCGTTGATTCCGCCACTCGTATTGCAACCCCTGCTGGAAAACGCCGTGTACCATGGCATCGAGCCCTATCAGGAGGCGGGTGAAATTAACATCAATCTGTATCGCAGTCGGAATGAGGTACATCTGGTGCTGACCAACCCTTATCAGCTGGAAGGCGATCACCACAGCGGCAACAAGATGGCACTGGCCAATATCCGTGACCGCCTTGCGCTGCATTTCGACGCCGAAGCGCGCCTCATGACCAAAGTCACTGGCAACCAGTATCAGGTGCACATCGTGATTCCCTATCGCCCTGGCCCATCGTCATGAGTCCATTAAAAATCAATTCAAACCGCCAAGACGAGTTAAAACATGCTGAATATTTTGATTGCTGATGACGAAGCACCGGCACGAAACCGCTTACGGGAATTGCTGGCGGACATTCCAGATACCCAATTGGTTGGCGAAGCCTGCAACGGCCAGGAGGCAATAGTGCTGGCGGAACAGTGCAATCCGGACGTGCTGTTGCTGGATATCCGCATGCCGCAGATGGATGGCATGGAGGCTGCTTTGCATCTGCAAAAATTGGAACACCCGCCAGCCATCATCTTTACTACCGCCTATGATGCACATGCGGTGCAGGCCTTCGAACTGAATGCCATCGATTACTTGCTGAAACCAATCCGTCTGGAACGCCTGGACCTCGCCCTGAAAAAAGCCCGCGTCCTGAAGCCTTCGCAGTGGGAAGACCTGCAGCAATTGCGTTCAAAACGAACCCATCTCAGCGTCTCTGAACGGGGCCGGATTTTGCTGGTGCCGGTAAACCAGATCATTTATCTGCGTGCCGAGCTTAAATATTTGACCTTACGCACCGGCGAGCGCGAATACCTGATCGAGGAGTCCTTGACCCAGATTGAACAGGAATTTCCGGAGATCTTCGTGCGCCTGCATCGCAATTGCCTGGCAGCCCGAACCTTCATTCGCGGCTTCGAGCGTCAGCACGGCATGGACAGCGAAATGCACTGGGTGGCATTGCTCGATGGAATTCCCGACACCCTGGCCGTCAGTCGCCGCCAGCAGCACATCGTGCGAGAGCTTGGCGGCTAAACCTGCAAAAAGCCGTTGAACGGGGCTGCTGTTCAGTTTAAATAATTTAAATTCAATAAGTTAAAATTAATTTTAGTGTCAACCTGTTGGTCAATGCATGCCTCCCCGGTAAAGCTTGGGTTACCCCGTGCGCCCCGTGTTCTCCGTGGTTAAATGCCGTTTTAAGGTTAAAATGCCAGCATATCCAAATTCAAGTTTTCAGCCATGAACAACACATCACCTCGCAAACTGGTCATCGCCTCACGCGAAAGCGCTCTTGCCATGTGGCAGGCACGCCATATCCAGGCACGCCTGCAGGCGCTCTATCCTGAACTGGTGGTAGAGATCCTCGGTATGACCACCACCGGCGACCAGATCCTAGACACGCCTCTGGCCCGTATCGGCGGCAAGGGGCTGTTCATCAAGGAGCTGGAGCAGGCACTGATGGATGGCCACGCCGACCTGGCGGTGCATTCCATGAAGGACATTCCGATGCACCTGCCGGAAGGCTTTACCCTGGCCGCCACGGGGATGCGTGAAGATCCGCGTGACGCTTTCGTATCAGTGCGGCATGAGCGGCTGGAAGACCTGCCTGAGGGTAGCGTAGTCGGCACCTCCAGCCTGCGCCGCCAGAGTCAGTTGCAGGCACGTTTCCCACATCTCAAGATCGAGTCTTTGCGAGGCAACCTGCAAACCCGCTTGCGCAAACTCGATGATGGCCAGTATGCCGCCATCATCCTGGCCGCCGCCGGCCTGATACGTCTCGGACTGGATTCCCGCATCACCCAGTTGATCGACATCGAACTGAGTATCCCGGCCGTCGGACAGGGGGCGCTGGGCATCGAGATTCGCAGTGATCGCCCGGACGTGCATGCGCTGCTGCAACCCCTGAACCACCCGGAAACGGCTGCTTGCGTGGAAGCTGAACGTGCCATGAGTCGCGCCCTGGCCGGCAGTTGCACCGTCCCCTTGGGTGCGTTTGGCCAAATGCGCGGCAACCAGTTGCACGTGATCGGATTCGTGGCCAGCATCGATGGCGGCGAGATGGTGCGCGCCAACGTATCCGGCGCGCCTCAACATGCCGATGCATTGGGTCGCGATCTGGCGGAAAAGCTGGTCGCACTGGGTGCCGATCGCATCCTGGCTGCGCTGGACAATCATGCCTGAAACGGCGCGGCCGGAACGCGTCATCGTCATCACGCGTCCACTTGACCAGGCACATCATCTGGCCGAAATGCTTCGCCAGCAGGGCTGGACAGCTTTGTTGTACCCCTTGCTCGCCATTGAACCGCTTAACGATTACTCCCGGTTTGACGCCTGCCTGAACCGCTTGGCCGACATCGACTGGGCGATTTTCATCAGCACCAATGCGGTACAACAAGCCATGCCGCGAATGATGCAACGATTCCCCGTGTTGCCGCAGCAGCTACGCTTTGCCGCCATCGGCCCCAGCACAGCTGCCGGGCTGGGCCGCTTCGGTGTCACTTCGGTGCTGACACCGCAAGCTCGCAACGATAGCGAGCAGTTGCTGGCCCTGCCGGAGATGCAGGCCGTCAGCGGGCAACGCATCATGATCGTTCGTGGTGTCGGCGGCCGCGAGCTGCTGGCAGAAACTTTAAGAGCACGTGGCGCAGAAGTGGTCTTTGCCGAATGCTACCGCCGGATCAATCCCCAACAGGATGCCGACGAACTACGCCGTCTGTGGCAGAATAAGCAACTGCATGCACTGGTCATCACCAGCAGCGAGGCTTTGCGCAATCTGCTGGCGCTGGCCGGGAACGCCGATTGGCTGCGGGACACACTGATCTGCGTCAACCATGCACGCATTGCCGAACAGGCGCGGCTACACGGCCTGCAAGTGGTACTCGCAACCACACCCACGGATGAGGGCGTGCTGCAATGCCTGATCCAACAACAACCAAGGCAACAAACGTGATGAGCACAGACACGGAAATCGAGAATCAAGCCACGCCGGAACCCGCTCCCCCCAGGATCGCACTCCCGCACTTGGCCCTGATATTGGCGATCCTCGCCTTGGTATTCACCGCCTGGCAATGGCTGGATCAGCAACAACACGGCAGCCGCTTGGAAAAAACACTCACCCATCGCCTGTCTGAATTCGACTCGCGTAATCGCGAGGCTCTGGCGCTGGCCAAACGAGCCGATGACAGTACGCTGCAAGCCGCTGCCAAGATCTCGCTACTGGAACAAAAACTGGAAGAATCGCGTGCCCAGCAGGAGTCGCTGCAGACGCTATATCTGGAACTCGCCAATAATCGTGATGCCTGGACCATTTCGGAAGCAGAGCAACTGATTATCATCGCCAGTCAGCAATTGCAGCTGGCCGGCAACCTCAAGCCTGCTCTGCTGGCGCTGCAAACTGCAGACAACCGATTGCAGGAACTGGATAAGCCGCAGATCATCCAGCTTCGCAAGATCATCAACCGCGACATCCAGAAACTGCAAGCACTGCCCAATGTCGATATCGTCGGCATGAGTCTCAAACTGGAAGCGCTGTCTGATGCGGCTGACAAGCTGCCACTCGCAAGCATTCGCCACCCCAAGGACGCCGCCGCCAACCGGCCAGACTGGGATTCCAACCCCTGGCGTCGCTTGACACAAGAAATCTGGCAGGACATCTGGCGCATGGTGCGCATAGAACGCATGGATCACCCTGAAACCCCGATGCTGGCACCCGAACAGAATTATTTTTTGCGTGAAAACCTTAAATTACGCCTCTTGGCTGCACGCATCGCCTTGCTACAGCATGATGAGGCCACCTACCGTGTCGATCTGCACACGGCAGAACTCTGGATCAGACGCTATTTCGACCCGCTCGACGCGAATACAAAGGGTTCACTGGACGCCTTACAACTGCTGTCGTCCAGCAGCATTACGATTCAACTGCCGGACATCAGTGAAAGCCTGAACGCGGTGGCCAAATACAAGCTCGCGCTGGAGCGGAACAAGTGAGACCTCTGATCTGGCTGTTATTCATTCTGGGCGGCGCCGTCGCCCTGTCGCTGGTATTCGGCTCTAACGACGGTTATGTACTGCTGGTGCAACCCCCTTACCGCATCGAACTCTCCCTCAACCTGCTGGTGATCTTGCTGGCGGTGGGCTTCGCGTCCCTGCACGGCACACTGCGTCTGGTCCAATACACCTTGCATTTGCCTGAGAGCGTGCGCAAATTCAAGCGGGAAAAACGCCAGAAGGAGGCGCACCGATCCATGCTGGACGGCCTGCACGCCCTGATGGAAGGTCGTTACGAAAAGGCGGAAACAGATGCTGCACGCGCGCTGGAACTAGGCGAAGATGCGGGCCTGAGCGCCTTGGTGGCGGCGCGTGCGGCGCACCGCATGAAGCACAGAGCCAAGCGTGATTTCTACCTGAGTGAGGCCGAACGCCTGGCGCCAGAGGCCGCGATCGCTCGCCTGCTGACGCGTGCCGAACTGCTGCTCGAGGGCCGTCAATATGCGGAAGCACTGCTTCCCTTGCAGCAACTGGAAAAAATAGAGCCCAATTATGCCCCTGCACTGAAGCTGTTACTCAAGGTGCATCAACGTCTGGGAAACTGGGATCAGGTGCAGGCCACTGTCACCCGACTGGAAAAACGTGGCGCTATCGAGCCGGTACACAGGCGTCAGGTGCAGTATCACGCGCATCAGCAATTGCTGGAACGCCACGCCGATAATGCACAAGAATTGCTCGCCTACTGGAAAAAAATCCCGGAGGCCGATAGGCTGCAAACTCAGATGGCACGCCTGGGAGCACGCCACTTTATTGTGGCAGGCGATGGCGCCAGTGCCGCACAGTCAATAGAGATGAGTCTGACCAAACATTGGGATAGCGATCTGGCCGGGCTATACGGCGATTGCGCCACGACCGACACACTCAAGCAGCTGCAGCAAGCCGAATTCTGGTTGCAGAGTCACTTTGAAGATGCCGGACTGTTGCTGTCACTGGGCAAACTGTGCCTGCGTCAGGAACTGTGGGGCAAGGCACAAAGCTATCTGGAAGCGAGCATCAGCGTGGCACCAGGCAGTGCGGCGCACCGCGCGCTGGCCATGCTGCTGGAGAAAAGAGGGCAGCAGGATGTTGCCAATCAACATTATCGGTTGAGTCTGGAGTATGCACTGCAGGATGCCTCCTGAGGGTTCAAATGGGGATGATCCCGGATGAAATTTCAGCGACTTGCAAGCATTGCTGTCATTACTTCATCACGCATGATGCCAGTTTCAGATATGGCTGTCGTGCCCTTGATTTCAAGAGTAAACGACTGCCCTGCCTGGATGTCATCGAGGCTTCATGGCAGATATGCCAGTTCTTCAAAAAAAAGGCACTGAGGCCGAAGCAATTTGTAAAATCGTGATTGATCCACTGGAGTACCTAATGTTCCCGTATCGCCGACTCATTATCTGCCTGCTACCCCTGATCCTGATCAATGCCTGCGCCAAGGCGCCGCAACCGGCTGGGGCGATGGCGCAAATGCCACCCCCTGAGGTGACGGTGTCGGAGGTGCAGCCCTCCACAGTCCAAGTCAACTACGAATATGTCGGACAGACTCTGGGTTCGCGCGAGGTCGAGGTACGGGCCAGAGTGACGGGGCATGTGGAGCACAGGCTGTATGAAGAGGGTGCCATGGTGACCGCCGGGCAGGCCCTGTTTCAGTTGGATCCGCGTCCGCTGGCGCTGGCAGTCGCCACCGCCCGAGCTGCGGTAGCGACGGCGGACGCCGATCTGGTTCGCACCGAGGTTGCTGCAGCGCAAGCGCGGCGCGAACGCACTCGCATGACGGAGCTGGCCACGGCCAGCGCCATTGGCCGCAAGGAAGCAGATGACGCCGATTCGGCCGCGCAGATTGCCACCGCCGAAGTTTGGACCGCCAAGGCGCGCCTTGAACAGGCGCGTGCGCAATTGCAGGAGGCCAGACTCAATCGTGAATATGCCAGGATCACTGCCCCCATCAATGGGATGGTCGGGCGTGCTTTGCGCCAGGAAGGATCCCTGATCAATGCCAACGGCGACAACCTGCTCACCACCCTGGTGCAACTGGATCCACTCTATGTTGCCTTCAATGTGGCCGATAGCGAACGCCAACGCATGGACAAGGAGATCGCGTCCGGCGAATTGCTGCTGCCAGCAGGAGGCTTTGCGGTGCGATTGCTGCAACGGGACGGCAGCCAGTTGGGCCAGGCCGGACGTATCAATTACATCTCATCGACGGTTAGTGGACAGACCGGCACGCTGGAAATGCGAGCCAGCCTCACTAATCCCGATAATGCCATCAAGAGTGGCATGTTTGTGCGCGTCCTGCTGGAAGGCGCGACACGCGCCAATGCCCTCACTGTCCCACAGCGCGCCGTGCTGGAGGGACCCCGCGGCAAGATGGTGATGGTGGCGGTGAAGAACGGTCAGGGTGTATTGAGTGCGGAGTCGCGGCCAATCGAGGTGGGCGAATGGACGACAGGGCCAGCAGAGGAAAAGTTGTGGGTAGTGCGAAGTGGTCTCCTGGCGGGTGATCAGGTCATCGTCGATGGCTTGATGAAACTGCGGCCGGGAGTGCCCATCACGCTTGCCAAGTCTGCGACACCCAAGCCTGAAACCGTAGCCGTACCTGCCCCTGCATCGGCTAGCTAAGAACAGAGCCCAAATGAATTTTTCGAAATTTTTCATCAACCGCCCGATTTTCGCGGCGGTATTGTCCATCTTCATCGTGCTGGCAGGGCTCGCCGCCATGCGCAGCCTGCCGATTGCGCAATATCCGGAAATCGCGCCGCCAGTGGTGACGGTGCGCGCCGTCTATCCCGGCGCCTCGGCAGAGGTGATGGAACAGACCGTGGCTGCGGTGCTGGAGTCCCAGATCAACGGCGTCGAGCACATGATGTACATGAGTTCGACCTCGGCATCGAGTGGCGTACTGGAGATCCAGGTCACCTTCGACATCGGGGCAGATGCTGACCAGGCCGCGCTCAACGTCAATAACCGCGTCAAGCAGGTGGAGGTACGCCTGCCGGAAGAGGTCAGGCGTCAGGGCGTGACGGTAGAGAAAGGCTCATCGGCCTTCCTGCAGGTAATCGCGTTCCGCTCACCGGACGGCACCTTCGATGACCTCTATACCAGCAATTACGTCACGCTCAACGTGCTGGACCGCATCAAGCGCATACCCGGCACCACCAACGTGCAAATTTTCGGCGCCAAGGATTATGCCATGCGCATCTGGCTCAAACCGGACCGCATGGCTCAGCTCGGTGTCTCGGTCCCCGAAGTCGTGTCCGCCATCAATAGTCAGAACGCGCAGTTCACCCCCGGCAAGATTGGCCAGAATCCCAATGGCGGCAAGCAGGATCTGGTCTACACCATTACCACGCAGGGCCGGCTGTCCGACCCGAGAGCGTTCGAGGACATCATCGTGCGCGCCCGCCCGGACACGGCCGAGGTACGGTTAAAAGATATCGCGCGGGTGGAACTGGGTTCCCGTGATTACGACTTCATCGGCCGCGTCAACGGCAAGCCGGCGACCCTGGTTGGCGTATTCCTGCAACCGGGCGCCAATGCGCTAGGGGTGGCAGAGGAGGTTGACCGGACCGTAGACGAACTGGCCTCGCACTTTCCAAAAGGTCTGGAGCATGACACCGTGTATGACACCACGCGCTTCGTCAAGGTCTCGATTCGTGAGGTGGTCAAAACATTGGCAGAGGCGATGGGACTGGTGTTTCTGGTGGTGCTGCTGTTCCTGCAGAATTTCCGCGCCACCCTGATCCCCACCCTGGCAGTACCGGTGTCTCTGATCGGCACCTTTGCCGGTCTCTATGTACTGGGCTATTCCATCAATACCCTGACCCTGTTTGGCATGGTGCTGTCGATCGGTATCGTGGTGGACGATGCCATCGTGGTGCTGGAGAATGCCGAGCGCCTGATGCACGAGCATGGCCTCAGTCCCCGCGCTGCTGCCATCGAGGCCATGCGCGAAGTGACCAGTCCAGTCATTGCCATCATGCTGGTACTGATTTCCGTGTTCGTGCCAATCGCCTTCATCGGGGGGCTGGCTGGGGAACTGTATCGCCAGTTCGCCGTCACTATCTCGATCGCGGTGATGATCTCCGGCCTGGTGGCGCTAACCCTGACCCCCGCCCTGTGTGCGGTCATATTGAAACCCGAACACAAGCAGGTCAACGCCTTCTTCCGCGCTTTCAACCGCTTCTTCGGCTGGCTGACGCGCGGCTATACCGGCGGCGTGGCCTGGATGCTGAAGCGCACAGTGGTCGGCGTGCTGCTGTTCCTGCTGATGGTGGCGGCCACTGCTCAATTATGGCACATGACACCGACCTCACTGGTCCCGGACGAAGACCAGGGCTACTACATCTCCGCCGTGTTCCTGCCGGATGGTGCCAGCCTGCAGCGCACCGATCAGGTGGTGAACCGGGTAACGGCAGCCATCCTGTCCAATTCGGCTAATCAGTACGCGGTAGCGTTCACTGGCATGGACTTTCTGGGTGGCTCATTCAAGAACAGCGCCGCCACCATCTTCGCCTCGATGAAACCCTGGGACCAGCGCAAACAGCCCTCTCAGGCCCTGGTAGGCGAATTCTTCGGCAAGACTGCTGATATCCGTGATGGACTGGTATTGGGCTTCAACCCCCCGGCCATCTTCGGCCTGGGCAACTCGGGCGGGTTTGAGGTCTATATCCAGAATCATGGCGAAGGCGGGGCCGAAAAACTCAACGAAGTGACCCAAGCTTTCATCACGCGTGCCGCAAAAGACCCAACCTTTGCCTATGCGCAGACGCTGTGGCGTGCACAGACGCCACAGCTGTTCGTAGATGTCGATCGTTCCCGCGCTGCCGCGCTCGGCGTGAACCTGACGGAAGCCTTCAATACCTTGTCGGCAATGCTAGGTACGCTCTATGTCAATGACTTCAACAAATACGGCCGGACCTGGCAGGTGCTGCTGTCATCGGACGCCGAATACCGCAGCCGCCCGGAAGACATTGCGGCGCTGCATGTACGAGGCGCCAACAACCAGATGGTGCCGCTGTCAGCCTTCGCTACGGTCAAGTACAGCACCGGCCCGGAAACGCTGATGCGTTTCAATAACCTGCCGGCGGTAAAATTGCTGGGTTCCGGCCGTCCCGGCATCAGTTCAGGTGAAGTGCTGGCGCACGTGGATGACATCATGAAAGAGATACTGCCAGCAGATTTCAGCTACGAATGGAGCGGTGCCTCCTATCAGGAAAAACGCTCCAGTGGTGCGTCCTCCCTGGCGCTGGGCATGGCAGCAGTCATGGTATTCTTCATCCTGGCGGCGCTATATGAACGCTGGACCTTGCCGTTCGCCGTCTTGCTGGCGCTGCCGTTCGGCCTGTTCGGCGCGCTTGGTATGATCTGGGTACGCAACCTGGCCTTCGCCACATTGCTGCCTGGAGTCCCCATCCCGCCACTGACCAATGACGTCTATTTCCAGATCGGCCTGGTGACGCTGCTGGGCCTCGCCGCCAAGAACGCTATCCTGATCGTCGAATTCGCCATCATGAAGCAGCATGAGGATGGCATGAGCGCGCGCGACGCCGTTCTGGAAGCGGCGCGCCTGCGCTTCCGCCCCATTCTGATGACCTCTCTCGCCTTCATCCTCGGCGTATTGCCGCTGTCGCTGTCCAGCGGCGCCGGGGCAGGGGCACGCCAGTCGGTCGGCACCGGTGTGATGGGCGGCATGCTGGCGGCAACCTTCCTGGCCATCTTCTTCGTGCCACTGTTCTACAAGCTGATCGCCCGCAACGACAAGAAAAAAGAGGATCACGATGCGTAAATCCCTCTGCATGGCGTTACTGGCAACGATACTGCTGCCGGCTTGCGCGACGCCAAATCGCCATCAGTCACCGGCTCCGGCATTGCCGGAAGCCTGGAGTCTGGTCGATGGCGCAAGTAGCAGTCGTAGCGCCGGTGAGGCTTGGTGGAGCCTGTTCCAGGACCCCGTGCTCGATAGCCTGGTGGCTGATGCCCTGCAACAAAATCATGACCTGGAAATCGCTGCTGCCCGCATCCTGGAAGCCGAAGCCACGCTGGGGATCACCGACGCCGATCGCTATCCGGTCATCACTGCCAACGGCACTGGCAGTCGCAGTGGACTGTCCAAGGTTTCCGCTACGCCTTTGTTTGGCGGCATGCCACGCCAGCAGAACAGTGTGCGCTGGTCACTGGATGCCAGTTATGAAGTGGACGTGTGGGGCAAGTTCCGTCATGCGACTGCAGCCTCCCGTGCAGAACTGCTGGCGGCCCAAGCTGCACGTGACACAGTGCGCCTGACGCTGACTGCCGAGGTGGTTCAGCAATACTTCAACCTGCTCGCCCTTGATGCCCAGGTAAGCGTGGTTGAAGAGGTGCTGCAAAGCCGCACTGACAGCATCGCCTTGCTACGCCTGCGCTTCGAGTCCGGCATGGGGTCGGAACTTGAAATCCGTCAGGCGCAAGCCGAGCAGGCTGCCGCAAAATCGCAGCTTGCCAGCGCGCTCAAGACCCAGGAAACCCTCGAATCCGCGCTCGCTCTCCTGCTCGGCCGGTCGCCACGCGATGTGATGCAGGGCCGCGTCGAGCGCGGTCATGTCGAGCCCATGCAGACCCTGTGGGTGCCGGATGGACTGCCTTCCGACCTGCTGCTGCGTCGTCCGGACATACGTGAGGCCGAACAGAAGTTGCTGGCTGAGGACGCGAAAATAGAAGTGGCTCGCACCGAATTCTTCCCAACCATTGCACTCACCGGCTACCTGGGTGCCCAGAGCGCCACGCTGGCAAATCTGTTCACCGGTCCGGCTGGCATCTTCCAATTCATGCTGGGCCTGTCTCAGCCGCTCTTCAACGGCAATCGCCTGGACTTTTCGGTCAAGGCTGCCGAAGCACGGCGTACACAGGCCGTGGCGGCCTATCAGAAGGCCGTTGCCAACGCCTTCGCTGATGTCAGGAACGCACTGAATGCCCAGAGCGCCGGCCGCGAGGTGCAAACAGCTGAGTCGGAGCGCATTGTCGCCTTGACCGAGGCCCTGCGTCTCGCCAACGTGCGCCATGCAGCCGGCATTTCCGGCCGCCTCGAGGTACTGGACGCCGACCGGCAATTGTTGCAGGCTCGACTGGCCAGCATAGCCGCTGAAAACGAACAACGTCTGGCGGTCGTCAGCCTGTTCAAGGCCCTCGGTGGTGGTTGGTCGCCGACAGAACCGGCTTTGTCCGAAAAATAATTCACTGCCGGTTCTTTGATATTTTTCACGACGACCAGAATGCGTTGAACGCTTTACAGACCCTTGCATTGCCCTGAGGTGTTGTAAGCCGAAGGATTGTTCGGATCAAATCCATCCGTCAGCGTACACAGGAAGCTGACCACATTGATGATATCCACATCGTTCAGATTGGGTGCAATCGGTTTTCCCGGTGCATTCACCGGCGCCACGTTTCTATCATAGGCAACAGGCAGATCGTTATAGAGAATGTCGGGCGTGCCATCGGCTTTGGTGTACCAATGCGATGGATTGCTGTTGCGGGTGGCATACCAGCTGACCACATCCCCCAGGTTGCTGAATACGCCATTATGGAAATAAGTCTGCTTGAGCCCTACATTGCGCAAGCCTGGCACCTTGAAACTGCCACACAAGGCGCTATTGCTAGCCAGATCGGTGCGCAATGGACCACAGAGCCCCAGGTCATAGTAATTGTGATTGGGCTGGCCGAGACCAACGCCATTTGCCGTGACAAAAGCTGGCAATGTCGTGCTATCAAGGTTGTAAACAATATTCCAGTTACGTGGAACGCCCAGGGCATGGTAGCTGAAGTTAGTGAATAGCGCATTGGCAGGGGATGCCGTCGTGTGACAAGAGATGCAGTTGCCCTTGGCGCGACTGGAAAACGCTGCCAGCCCGGCCGATTCCTGCGCCGTCAGTGTCGCGGTGCCCTTGATGAAGGCGTCATATTTGCTGCTGAAAGGACGAAAACCCGGGTCATTCGACTCAAAGGCAGCGATGGCCTGGCCCATTGCTGCAAGCGTGGCATCCGGATTATTCAATACACCCGTCCCGAATATCGCCGTGAACTGTGCCAGGTAAGGACGACTCTTCAGTCTCTGCTCAACTTCTGCGGAGTCTGCATTAGCCATTTCAAACGTGGTAATGAACGGCTGCTGCGCCTGGATGGCAAGGCTGTCCAGACGACCATCATGCATGAACCCTCCTGCCGGATGCAGTTGGGTAGTGCCTGCGGGCGGGGTCAATGGAACGGGTGAATTGAGCAGGAAGCGTGGTGTATAACCGGCATACAGGAGCGTTGGCGTATTGCGCAAACCTTGCACATTCATTTGAACGCCGCCAAACGGGACCGGCGCATTATTGCCGGCGGTAAAGGCATTGCCCGCCACGTGACAGGTCGAACAAGACTGCTTGCCAGAGGCTGACAGAGCGGTGTCGTTGAACATGGCACGGCCAACAGCGACCATAGCTGCCTGCGTCGCGACGACGGCAGCGCATGGCGTGCCCTTATTGCTGGAAAATGGCAGGGACGTGGGCGTGCAGCCATTGAAAACGGCTGGTGGCGCAGGTGGCGGGGGTGGCGGAGGCGGCGGTGGAGCTGCCACGGCAACGCCAGTCGTCACGATAAAGGTAAGGGTTACAAGGATTCCGGCAGGGATTTTTAACACAGATGAGATACGCATTTTCAGGCTCCTGACTCAAAATTATCGGTTTCTATGCTCGCAGTTGATTCTTATCGTGACGACGGGGGCTCACCCGGCCCACGATCACCGCGCTCAGGACGGCATGCCAGCGGTGGTGTATCAGGTTTTTCGTCGGATTGACGGCCATCCTTCCCGGATGCAGGATTGGGAGCTTTGGCCGGCGGCTTGAAACAGAAGCCGGTCAGCGCCTGATTCTCACGATCGATGAAACGGCAGCTGGCTCCGCTGGCCTTTCCCTGGCAGGCAGCCACAGCCTCAGGAGGAGGGCCGTGCGGGCGTCTATCGCCGGGAGGTGCCCCTTGTGGTTCCTGTTGGCTGTTGCCTGCCGATTGCCCCGTATTGAATTCGGCTACGGCACCAGTTGAGAGACCGATCATGAGGATCGCCAGAAAGACTCTGCTTGTTTGCATGATGAAACTCCTTTAGCTTGGTAAATTTAATGCACCTGAACCTTAGGCGTGCAAAATTACGCTATGCCATGCTCTTGAATGACAGTTTTGTCATTTCCCCCAGAGTAATCGCATGAACTTCGCACGATTACAGCTTTGTAATGGCAACAACAGATCCTCCGGGCTAAACTCGCACTTGAGGAGGAATAAGATGAGAGTGTTGCTGATCGAAGATGAGGCGAAAATAGCCGGATTTGTCTGCGCCGGCTTCAAGGAGCAGGGCTTCGTCGTTGATCATGCTGCTCACGGCGATACCGGCTTTTCGATGGCTAGCAACGGCAGTTATGACGCCATTGTCCTCGACATCATGTTACCGGGCCGTGACGGCTTGTCGATACTCAAGGGCCTGCGCAAGCTGGGCAACGTGACGCCGGTCATCCTGCTCACCGCTCGTAACGAACTCGATGACAGGATTCTTGGCCTGACCTTGGGCGCTGACGACTATCTTGCCAAACCATTCTTTGTCGAGGAACTGATTGCCCGGATTCTGGCTCTGGCTCGCCGTGTCTCCGGTGAGCGCCAGAACATCCTGGCCGTAGGTGAACTGAATCTTGACCGCATCTCACGCGTGGCCACGTGGCGTGGCGAAACCGTTGACTTGACCAGCCGCGAATTCAACCTGATCGAGTACCTGATGCGGGCTCCAGGCCGGGTATTTACACGCACCCAGATTCTCGAACATGTATGGGGCTATGACTTCGATCCCAGCACCAATGTCGTTGACGTCTGCATCCAGCGTATCCGCAAGAAAATCGCATCGATCAGACAGGAGGCTAGCGGTGATTCGCCCATCGAGAGCGTGCGCGGTGTCGGCTATCGTTTCCGTAAACTGGCATGATCAATTCTTTTCGCCTGCGTCTGGCCCTGCTCTCAGCGATGCTCGCCGGCCTCACCCTGATGATGTTCGGCCTCGGCAGCTGGTGGCTGATTCGTAACATAAAGATTGATCGTATCGACAGCGAGGTTCGCACCTATGCCGAACGCGAGGTCAATCGTGTCCGTGAAATCCCCGACTGGCAGCGCACCGAAGCCAGACTCGACTCCAACCTCGGCGTTCGTGATAGCCGCGACCTGCTGCTTCTGGTGCAGGATGCCGGGGGCAGGACGCTGTATCAATCCTCCCTCTGGCCTGCTGGCCTGGATATTGGCAAGCTGCCATGGCCAGTAGCCGAGGCCGGCCATAGCGCAGAAAAACTCGGCCTGTCGCTGATTACCAAGGTGCAGGCAGCGGACCTCCCCCCGGATGACATGGTGTTTCAGGCCGGCCCGCGACCGGAAGGCTGGCGACCACGACCGGCAGATGACTTTCCACCTCCGCCGCCGCCCAGAAGACCTCCACGCCCTGAACGGGGGGGGGCGATTGATTCCGGTCCGGATCGTGCACTGCCACCCGACCGGCTTGACGATTTTGGCAACCCGCCGCCGCCCGCCGCGACTGAGCCGGTCAGTTCGCCTAAAACCGAAGCAGTCCCTTTGCCCCGCCTCGCCCCGCCACCCCCCGGTCCGCCACCCCTGTCAGCCGCCATTTCCCGGAACGTGGACGGGCAGTTCTGGCGAATTGGCCTGGCGCGCAACGCTGCTGCGAGGGTTGCCATCGGCATCAACACCCGCGTCATCGATGACGACATGAAAGGCATACGCAACGCATTCCTGCTCACCCTGCCGCTGGCACTGATGCTGATCGGTTTTGGCAGTTGGGTGTTCTCCAGTCGCGCCATGCGTCCACTGCAAAAACTTGCCGCCGCCACCCGCAACGTGACGGCGGAGGGACTCGGTCAGCGCATTTCAGCGCAGGGGGAAGATCTCGAATTTGTCGAATTGATCAAGGTCTATAACCGCATGCTGGAGCGTCTGGAACGCAGCTTCAAGCAGGCTCATCGGTTTTCTGCCGACGCTGCGCACGAATTGAGAACTCCGCTCGCAATTCTGCAAGGACAACTCGAACGCGCCATCAATAACGCGGAAGATGGCTCGCCAATGCAGGAAGACTTGACCAGCATTCTGGATGAGGTGAGGCGTCTGTCCACCCTCTCGCGCAAACTGCTACTGCTATCACTGGCCGACGCGGGGGGGCTGAAAATAAATCGTGAACCGTTCCTGCTGTCCGGCGCCCTTGAGGGTCTGGTTGAGGATACCCGCATGCTGGCACCCGATCTTAAGATAACCAGCACGATTGCACCTGGCATTGAAATTAGCGCTGACGGTGGGCTGCTGCTTCAAGTCCTGCACAATCTGATCAGCAATGCCATCAAATACAATATTGACCAGGGCTGGATTCATATTTCAACAGCAAGCTGGCCAAAACAGGTCGAAGTTATCGTAGCCAATGCCTCACGCGGCATCCCGGAGTCTGCCAGGAACAAGGTATTTGAGCGGTTTTACCGTGCCGATCCTGCGCATGGTCGGCAGGTCGAAGGCATGGGTCTTGGCCTCAGTGTTTCGCGTGAGATTGCGCGCGCTCACGGCGGGGATATCACGCTCAAGGTTGAGCATGATGGAAGCGTACAGTTCATTCTCGCTCTTCCTTACAATCGCGCATCATGACCGGCCGTCAAAGTTGCAGCAAAAAATTACCCCACCTCCTCATGAGCCATTAAATCCGTCCAACAACCATAATCAAGCAAACAAGTCTATTCTCCGTTGCTAACATTCATCCGGTGATGACCACAAAACTGACATCCACCGGGGCGAGATCGATCTTAATCCGATGTTTTTCTGTACTTATTTTGCAGACGGGCGTATCTTGATTCTTGAGGGTAATACCACCTTCTGGAAGGAGATGCAGTGTCAGTCAGCTCTCTTAGTTACAGTATCCGCTCCGCTCTATTGTCACATAATCGGGCCATAACAAAGTTCCTGTTCAGCGGTCTGTTGTACTTTCCAGCAGTCACTTCCGCTGCCAATAATGCCAATAGTTGTTCAGTCGCCAGGCATAAACGCCGGGGCTTAAAGTACGAATTTTACGGCTTCGTCCAGAAACTTTTGTCGTCACGTCCATCCGTTCACGGTTCTCCAAATCGTCGAACTGTGCAAACTAAAAGATTCAAGCGCTGCTCTGACGTTACCAATGGCCAGGAAGTTGACCTGAAAACATTGATTATTCATGAATAAACTTGCCGACATGGCCATTGCTGACAATCAGCTCCATTCGCCTCATTACCTTAAAAGTGTGACCGGGATGGGTGATGTGCGGCCTGTGATCACCTCATGTGATATCTACTCATCAAAAGGTGTAAAGCTTCTTGGGGCGGGAGCAAATGTCAACAGCGATGTCTATGAACATCTGTTGCACCATAAATTGAGTCCAAATTTGGACCAAAGTTTAATGACTGAGGATGTTCTGACCTACCAGGGGCTGGTTGATGAAGCCACTCAGTTGATCGCTCTCGACAAGCGCCTGGCAATGATAGGTGGCACCATGCCTGATGAACTGGCGCTGACTGACATTCTGAGAACAGTTCCGCTAAACCCGGCGGTGAGTTTCAAACTAACGGTTATGCGTAACAAGCACCCGTCATTATTTCGTCACAGTCTTTACGTCGCTATTGTCAGCGCTTATATCGGATTTCAGTCTGGCCTCAACAAGCATCGCCTGACCCAACTAACGACGGCAGCTTTGCTTCATGACATCGGCATTCTGCACATAGATCCCGCCTTGCTAGACCGCGCTCACCAGATGTCAACAGCCGAACGCCATCACCTCTACGCACACCCTTTAACTGCATGGATGATCATCAGAGAGTTCAAGGAATATGCCGATAACGTGCTGGAAGCCATTCTGCAACACCATGAAAGGCTTGACGGGAGCGGGTATCCTCAAGGGCTGTCGGGGCAGGATATCGGACAATTCGGACAAATGATCGCCATTGCAGAAATTGTCGCCAGCAGATATGGCAAAGATGACGAACCCTATGACTGGCTCAGGCTGGAAACTATCTTGAAACTCAATTCCCGCCGCTTTGGGCGCGATCTGGTTGCCCACCTCAAGGTGTTCTGCGAGGAAGAAGCAGAGATCCCACCCGTCACCGAACAAACCAAACAATTGATCCGCCAACACCTGTACTCAATTTCCGCCGTGTTTGCAGCATGGGAGTCACTGCGGGAAGAAGGGCAGCACGGAGGCTTATCTGATTTCATCAACAACAGGATGCGCAACCTCAAGACAGAGGCTCTGGATGCCGGATTGAATCCCTACAGCGTAGAAAAAAACTTTCTGGGCATGGACGTTTCCCCACGCGCCTGCGCCGAAGCATCCATTTTGCTGGACGAAACCATCTGGCAAATTCATGAGATACTGCATGAAATAAGGCGACGCTGGCCTGATATTGATCATCGGCAAAATGATTTGCAAACAGTTTGCGAATGGATCAGTGATACTGAAACATTGCTGCAGCATTGAGC
Organism: uncultured Methylobacillus sp.; assembly: GCA_903824575.1. Lineage (GTDB taxonomy): Bacteria > Pseudomonadota > Gammaproteobacteria > Burkholderiales > Methylophilaceae > CAIJXJ01. The sequence continues at coordinate 26,328 of CAIJXJ010000006.1, read as the reverse complement.
TATCAACTGTCGATGGCCTTTCAAAATCGAATAATTCCCAACACCTTACACTTCGACGACCGCTATACAGCGCCTATGAGACGTTTAACTCGATTTTTTATATGACAGGCTGTTTGCTGTGCCGTTCAACTTTAGAATGCCATCGTCGGCAACCGCCCCCAATGCTGCCCTTGCGCGTTTAAAATTAACTTCCCAACAACAGCCATTTGCACCCAACCTCCTGAGCTGTTATCTCATTAGTAAACTGCCAAAGCAACTATTTACGAGAGAGATTTACACTGGACTTCCTTAACTTTCTCCGATCTGGGGAAACCGATATTGAATCTTTTGCCAAGGTTGTCGGCGGCGACCGCAGATTGCAGTCAAATCGGCCACAGCAGCAAAGGCGAGTTCTCAGCACAAGTCAGTTAGCGTAAAGTTTATTTGCCAGCAACAGCAAGCACCGCTCTTGGATTTGTACTGGCAATTGCCAGAAGGGTGCGAGCGGCGCCACTTGGTTGTTTGCGACCTTGCTCCCACCCTTGCAACGTGCGCACGGACACCCCCATCAGTGCGGCGAACTGCGATTGAGACAAGCCCGTATTTTTGCGTGCTTCAATGACAGGCGATGAGACAACATGCAGTTGCCCGGCCTTCATTTCACGCACGGCCTGTAGCAATTCGGCGGCGAGGTCTCGCTTGGCTTCATAAGCACCAAGCTCTTTGTCTGTGAGGGGTTTACTCTTCGAGGGCACGGCGGATCTCCTTCAATTTTGCGCCTGTAATGTTGTCTGTTTTGGCTTTTGAGTACAGCGTCAGCAGAACAACCTCACGTTCAGACGTACGGGTGAAGTAAATCACTCGCACGCCACCTGACCTGCCCGATCCAGCACGAGACCAACGCACCTTGCGGATGCCGCCGGACTCGGGCACAACATCTCCCGCTGTTGGGTGTTCTGCGATGAAGGCGGCGAAGGCACCTCTTTCCTCTTCCGACCAGTAAAGCGGTCATTGCCGCTGGAAGAGAAGTGTTTCGACGACTGTTAGCATGGCGCGACTATACTCCTCGGACGCATGGATGTCTAATCGGCGCGAACGTCGGCTTTGCGGCGTCAAATTCTTGCATGCGAACGGCCGATAGTTCTCATTGAACTTACAAATCCAGAGGTTCGGTGCTGTTTGCTGCCGTTCGCAGGGTACCACCACACAAGCAAAACGGGAGCCGAAGCTCCCGTCATGTGTTGCCAAAATAGCTACTTCACTTAGACTTCGTCATTCCTGCGACGACGAACCATGAAACCCATCAGGCCAAGACCCATCAGCATCATGCCGTAGGTTTCTGGTTCTGGTACGGGTGTAATAGTGATACTGCCACCATAATTGCCACTATAAGAAGGTAAGCCCTTAGAGTTTACATCTGAATCTGAAACTACCAGAGAGTATGTATCTGTGCTATTCAGTTTGAAGGTAGTGAGAGTAGCAGTCGTGGCACTACCGCTTATAGATGAGCTGCTAGTCCAAGTAACTTGCGTATTCAGGTCTGTAAGCGTAAGTAGTAAACCTTTAAGTGTTTTACTGGTCGTGGTTGCGGATATGTCTGTTAGACCACTCACAGGGCTATTAAACTTGAAAGTGTCTGTCAGCTTGTTCGCTGCACTCGAGCTAAGGAAACCTGCAAAACTTGCACCGAATGTCCCGTCAAGATTGTCAGCCGTGCTTGATAGAGCGATAGAGCTGACAGGCACCGGGGTTGAATCATTAACTGTCCAAACAGCGCTAGCAGGGCTGGTGGGGGAGTTAGCTAAAGCTTGTCCTGAAAAAGCGCAAACAGCAGCGAGTCCAATAGCTAATTTTGAATATTTGTATTTCATAGTAAAACTCCTTTAAAAAACTAAATCTCAAATCGAATTTCAGAGTCATGAATGTCCGAAAACTTAATTTACCTCTGCAAATAATTCTACCTATTACATATCGTTATGCAATAGTCTGTTCGGACTAATCAATTTCCTTAGATCTATCTAAGGAAATACCTTAGATAAACAGGTTGCTATGATCAGGCCTATGTCGAATCGACCGTTATGCCTACCTGCGGACATGCCCTCTACGGGTACAACACAGCCAGAACCGGATCGGTGGAGCGGCCTGTTCGAGTCCGCAGCAGCCCACGTTTTGGGTGGACTGTTAGGGCGAGTTGCGCAAGCTGCGCCGTTCTGGTGAGTAGCGCAGGGAACCCCAAAACTGAATGCCTTGGATTCCGGGTTCTGTCCTGGCTGGCAGCCCCGGAATGACGCATTTTCGGGTTATGTCAGTCGTTTGGCTGACGTTTATTGCTAATCAGGAAAAAATTAGTGTCTCCGTCATGCGTGGTTGATGGCTACCATGGATTACGATTTCATCCCGATTGAATTCCTCGTCAGGATGGCATATATGATGTATATTGATGCATTATTTGATGCTAATGGTGATGCGATGAGAACAACCGTAACTATTGAAGATTCGCTTTACGAAAAGGCTCTGGAGCTTGCAGATCCTGCTATGGATAAGGCCGATCTGTTCAGGGAGGCGGTCAAGACATTCGTTAGAGTTCAGGCATCCAAGCGACTGGCTGCATTGGGAGCCTCAATGCCGGAGATGAATGATATTCCACGTCAGCGCAGAGGTGCTTAATGACGGGCGTTCTAGTAGATACATCGATATGGGTTAGCCACTTCCGTGAGCACAACCAGGGATTGATCGATCTGCTTGAGCGTGACGCAGCGTTGATTCACCCCTTGGTAGTGGCTGAGCTTGCCTGCGGCACCCCGCCTTCGCGTACGAGTACGTTATCTGACTTGGCAACACTACAACAACCGCAGCAGGCAACTTTGCGCGAAGTTATGGACTTTATTGAGAGAGAAAAGCTTTATGGCGAAGGATGTGGCATCGTGGATATGATCTTGTTGGCATCCACGCTAATCACTCCTGGTTCCGAGTTGTGGACGCTCGACAGGCAGCTTTCATCTCTGTCTGAGAGATTTGGGGTAATGTATTGCCCAAGATTTCACTGGGGTTAGATGCCTGCAATGATTATCCTGAAAAAACTTAATTGAACGGCTTTTTTACAGCATCAAGCACGAATGATTATCAGGTATGGAGTTGCACATCGAATGACTCTTGATGGTCGGATGTGACAAGTGGAGAAGTGCTGATACGGGACGATAAAACAAAAGACAGTTCGTTTTTTTACACGTAACCACCTTGTTTATATTTGGCATCTTGCAACTTCATGCATGATAAAAACTAATCTTTGGTGCCGATTGCCGGAATCGAACTGGCGACCTTTTCATTACGAATGAACTGCTCTACCAACTGAGCTAAATCGGCACGAGTCCGCATTTTACAAGATTACGGCTTATTTTTCACCTTCTGAGTGATTCACCTGCTGGCGTATTGCCATTGGCCAACCATGCTACACGTGGTATTGACGACTCAGTTTAAGCACTGACTCGATCATCACTGCGGCGTTTTAGTTTCGACATAACCTGCATACGAAGGTTAGTCTTCTCTGAAACGCCGCCCATACAGGTTATTTATTCAGACTTTGGTGATATGGCAGACTGAGACGCTGGACAGCTTCGATCATCACTGCGGCGTGTTCAGGGGGGGTGAATTGGGTGATGCCGTGACCGAGGTTGAACACGTGGCCATGGCCTTGCCCATAACTTGCGAGCACCGCTGCCACTTCGCGTTCGATCGCCTCTGGTGTTGACAGCAAAACGGCAGGGTCGAGGTTGCCTTGCAGTGCGACCTTGTCACCGACGCGCTTGCGCGCTTCGCCGATGTCTATGGTCCAGTCCAGTCCCAGCGCATCGGCACCAATTCCGGCCTGTGCCTCAAGCCACAAGCCGCCGCCCTTGGTGAAGACTACGCTGGGAACGCGACGCCCTTCACGCTCCTTTATCAGCCCGGCGACGATCTTCTCCATGTACTGCAAGGAGAACTCGCGATAGGCCGCGTGTGACAGCGCACCGCCCCAAGAGTCAAAAATCATCACGGCTTGAGCACCGGCTTCGATCTGCGCATTGAGGTAGAGAATCACAGATTGCGTGGTCACTTCCAGCACATGATGCAGCAGGTCGGGCCGGGCGTAAGCCATTTTTTTGATGTTGAGGAAATCCGTTCCGCCCTGACCTTCTATCATGTAAGTCGCCAGCGTCCACGGACTGCCGGTGAAGCCGATCAGTGGCACGGACCCGTCTAGCGCACGACGGATCTGGCTGACAGCATCGATCACATAGCGGAGATTTCCTGCCGGGTCAGTCACGGCGAGGTCGCGAATTTCCCATTCTTCACGCAGCGGGCGCTCGAACTTGGGGCCTTCACCCTCGGCGAAATATAGCCCTAAGCCCATGGCGTCGGGCACAGTCAGAATGTCGGAGAATAGAATGGCAGCATCCAGCGGAAATCTTGCCAGAGGCTGCAAGGTCACTTCGGTGGCGAAGTCTGCGTTCTTACAAAGGTCAAGAAAGCTGCCAGCGCGCTTCCTCGTGGCATTGTATTCCGGCAGGTAACGACCGGCCTGACGCATCATCCACACTGGCGTGTAATCGGTAGGCTGGCGTAACAAGGCCCGCAGGAAAGTGTCGTTCTTGAGATGGGTCATTTTTTAGACGCGATTTTCAGGCTTGACAGGATAAAACGGGAAAATCCTTAATCCTGTCAAGCCTGACAATCCCGTTAATCCTGTCTATTGGTTTAAATATGCAGGCGAGGCCGCCTGCGCTACCGTTATCATTTAACGGGGCAAATCCGATCGGCCCATGAGGAATGCATCAACTTCGCGAGCGCACTGACGGCCTTCGCGGATGGCCCATACCACCAGCGATTGGCCACGACGCACGTCACCGGCGGCAAATACCTTAGGTACACTGGTGGCATAGCAACCCGCCTCGTCGGTCGTGGCTTTTGCATTGCCGCGAGCATCTTTTTCTACCCCGAAGGCATCAAGCAGTTTTTGTATCGGACTGACGAAACCCATGGCCAGAAATACGCGATCGGCTGGCATCGAAAACTCCGACCCGGGAAGCTCCACCATCTTGCCATCCTGCCATTCCACGCGTGCCGCGATCAGTTTTTTAACCTGCCCATTTTCGCCTTCGAAGCGCTTGGTCACAACCGCCCAGTCGCGTTCGCAGCCTTCATCGTGCGAACTGGAGGTTCTGAGCTTGATCGGCCAGTTGGGCCAGGTAAGCAAGCGGTTTTCCTGTTCCGGCGGTTGCGGCATGATCTCGAACTGGGACACCGTTGCCGCGCCGTGACGGTTGGAAGTGCCGACGCAATCGGAACCGGTATCACCGCCGCCGATCACCACCACGTGCAGGTCGGTGCTCTTGATCTGATCAGGGACGCTGTCGCCGGCAACGACCTTGTTCTGCTGGGTCAGGTAATCCATGGCGAAATGGATGCCGGCCAGTTCGCGCCCTGGAATTTGTAAATCGCGCGGCTGTTCAGCGCCAGCTGCCAGGATCACGGCATCGAATGTTTTCAGCAACTCTTCCGCGCTGACGTTCCCGCCGACATTCTGGTTGACGCGAAACTCCACTCCTTCAAGGCGCATCTGCTCCATACGCTTGTCGATATGGCTCTTGTCGAACTTGAAGTCCGGGATGCCATAGCGCAGCAGACCGCCGATGCGATCATTCTTCTCCAGCAACACGACGTTGTGTCCGACGCGCGCCAGTTGTTGCGCGGCAGCCATGCCGGCGGGACCGGAGCCGACCACAGCAATGGTCTTGCCGGTCTTGTGCGCGGGAACTTGCGCCGTTACCCAACCATTTTCCCAAGCCTTGTCGATGATGGCGTGTTCGATCGACTTGATGCCCACGGCATTGTCATTGATGTTAAGAGTGCAGGCCGCTTCGCACGGTGCCGGGCAAATGCGGCCGGTGAATTCCGGGAAGTTGTTGGTCGAGTGCAGCACGTCAATCGCCCCACGCCAGTCCTGCCGGTAAACCAGGTCATTCCAGTCGGGGATGATATTGTTGATCGGGCAACCGCTCATGCAAAAAGGGATTCCGCAGTCCATGCAGCGCGCGCCCTGTGTCTTGGCGTCCTGGTCCGACAGGTGCAGCACGAATTCCTGGTAATTCCTGACACGGTCGAGAACCGGCAGATAGCCCTCGTCCAGACGACTGAATTCCATAAAACCAGTTGGCTTGCCCATTATGCGGCCTCCTTCTGTGCGGCAGCAGCGCGATCCATCAGCACGCGTTTGTATTCGTGCGGAAACACCTTGACGAACTTGCCACGATTGTTGCTCCAGTCAGCCAGAATGGCCCGGGCACGCACGCTGCCGGTATATTCAAGGTGGCGCTCGATCAGGCCCTTAAGGGTGACTTCATCTGCTTGCCCCAGATGTTCGCCGGCCGCGTTGATAATCCGGTCTGCGGGCCCAAGTTTATCCAGTGCGACCATGGCCAAGTTGCAACGCTTGGCAAATAGTCCGTCTTCATCGAGCACATAGGCGATGCCACCAGACATGCCGGCCGCGAAGTTGAGGCCGGTCTGACCCAACACCACCACGGTGCCGCCTGTCATGTATTCGCAGCCATGGTTGCCCACCCCTTCGACCACCGCCGAGGCGCCAGAATTGCGCACGCAGAAGCGTTCGCCGGCGACGCCATTGAAATAGCTCTCGCCGCTGGTGGCGCCATACATCACGGTATTGCCAATGATGATGTTGTCATGCGCGAGACCACGGAATGCCTTGGGCGGGCGGATGACGATGCGTCCACCACACAGGCCTTTTCCCACGTAATCGTTGCCTTCCCCCGTCAACTCGAAGGTGATGCCCTTTGTCAGGAAGGCGGCGAAGCTCTGGCCGGCGGTGCCGGTCAGTTTCACTGTGATGGTGTCATGTGGCAAGCCGGTTTGGCCGTAGCGACTGGCGACGGCATGCGTCAGCATGGTGCCGGCAGTACGATTGACGTTGGAAATAGGCGTTTCAATGACGACCTTTTCACCCGTCTCCAGCGCGCGATTCGCCTCTTTGATCAACTGGTTGTCGAGCGCCTTCGTCAGACCGTGGTCTTGGGTTTCAGAATGGCTGCGTGCCACGTCCAGTCCGACCTTTGGCTGGTGAAAGATGCGACTGAAATCGAGGCCGCTGGCCTTCCAGTGGTCTATGCCTGCCTGCATATCCAGCAAATCGGCGCGGCCGATCAGGTCAGCGAACTTGCGGATACCGATGCCTGCCATCAGTTCGCGCACTTCCTCGGCGACGAAGAAGAAATAATTGACCACATGCTCGGGCTGGCCGGTGAATTTGCGGCGCAGCACGGGATCCTGCGTGGCGACGCCCACCGGGCAGGTATTCAAGTGGCATTTACGCATCATGATGCAGCCTTCGACGACTAAGGGAGCGGTGGCGAAACCAAATTCGTCTGCTCCCAGCAAGGCGCCGACCACAACATCTCGCCCGGTCTTCATCTGGCCGTCAACCTGCACTGCCACACGACCGCGCAACTGGTTCAACACCAGCGTCTGTTGTGTTTCGGCCAGGCCGATCTCCCATGGGCTGCCGGCATGCTTGATCGACGACAAGGGGGAGGCGCCGGTGCCGCCATCAAAACCCGCGATTACGATGTGATCCGACTTGGCCTTGGCGACGCCTGCCGCCACGGTGCCGACACCGGTTTCAGATACCAGCTTGGTCGAGATGGAAGCGTTTGGATTGGCATTCTTCAGATCATGGATGAGCTGCGCCAGATCTTCGATGGAATAAATGTCGTGGTGCGGCGGCGGAGAAATGAGCCCCACACCCGGCACCGAGAAACGCAACTGGGCGATGTATTCGGACACTTTTCCACCTGGCAACTGACCGCCCTCGCCGGGCTTGGCACCCTGCGCCATCTTGATCTGGATCTGATCGGCATTAGCCAGATATTCCGCCGTCACGCCGAAGCGCCCGGAGGCCACCTGCTTGATCTTGGAGCGCATGGAGTCGCCAGCAAGAAGCGGAATGTTGCTCTCGATGCGGGACGCTCCAATCAGGTCGGCCAGGGTGGTCGCTTTATCCACCGGCTGGAAACGCCTTGAATCTTCGCCGCCTTCGCCGGTGTTGGACTTGCCGCCGATGCGATTCATGGCGATGGCCAGCACGGTATGCGCCTCGGTCGAAATCGACCCCAGCGACATGGCGCCGGTGGCGAAGCGCGTGACGATATCCTTGGCAGATTCCACTTCTTCCAGCGGTACCGGGGCGCCCGCCGACCTGATCTTGAACAGGCCGCGCAAGGTCAGGTGACGGCGACTCTGGTCGTTGATGAGCTTGGCGTATTCCTTGTAAGTTTCATACTGATTGGTGCGAGTGGCGTGTTGCAGTTTGGCGATCGAATCCGGCGTCCACATATGTTGCTCACCGCGCACTCGGAAGGCATAATCGCCGCCCGCATCCAGAGCCGCTGCCAACACCGGGTCATGGCCGAATGCACCGTTATGCATGCGCAGCGACTCTTCTGCCACCTGGATGAGTCCTATGCCTTCGACATTGCTGGAGGTGCCGGGGAAGTATTCTGCAATGAAGGCTGAATTAAGGCCTACCGCATCGAAAATCTGGGCGCCGCAATAAGACTGGTAGGTAGAAATCCCCATCTTGGACATGACCTTGTAAAGACCCTTGCCGATGGCCTTGACGAAGTTTTTCTGCGCCAAATAAGGGTCCGCCAGATTGAAACCCTTGACGGTTTCGAACGCCAGCCACGGGCAAACGGCCTCCGCCCCATAACCTGCCAGCAGGGCAAAATGATGGACTTCGCGTGCCGAGCCAGTGTCAACCACGAGGCCGGTGCTGGTGCGCAGACCCGCCTTGACCAGATGATGGTGCACAGCGGCAGTCGCCAGCAGCGCTGGAATGGCGATGCTGTCCCGGCTCAAGTTCCGGTCGGACAGGATCAGCACATTATTGCCGTCCTGCACCGATGCCTCCGCCGCCTGGCACAGCGCGGCAATGGCATCCCGCATGCCTTTCACGCCCAAGGTGGCGGGGTAGGTGATGTCGGCCACCATGGCCCTGAAACGATTTTCGGTGAGGCCTGCAATATTCTTGAGCTGCGCCAGCTCATCTGGCGTCAGCACCGGCTGGCTGGCCTCCAGACGCGGTCCGGTTTCGTCAAGCCCCAACAGATTTGGCTTAGGGCCGATAAAAGTCACCAGCGACATCACCAGTTCCTCGCGAATCGGGTCGATCGGCGGGTTGGTCACCTGTGCGAACAACTGCTGGAAGTAGTTATACAAAGGCTTGGATTTATCGGACAGCACCGGCAGAGCGCTATCGGTGCCCATGGAACCGGTGGCTTCTTCGCCGTTAGTTGCCATCGGCAGCAGGATGAACTTGAGGTCTTCCTGCGTATAGCCGAAGGCCTGCTGCACATCGAGTAGTTCGGCCTTGAGCTCCAGATTCCCTTCAGTCCCGGCCAGATCGCCCAGAAGGTAGCGTGACTCCTTGATCCATTGCTGGTAAGGCTTGGCCTCTGCCAATTGCTGCTTGATCTCAATATCGTCAACAATGCGACCGGCTTCCAGGTCGATCAGGAACATCTTGCCCGGCTCCAGGCGCCACTTCTTGACAATCTTTTCCTCCGGGAAGGTCAGGACGCCCATTTCGGATGCCATCATGACGTAATCGTCGTCGGTAATCAGATAGCGCGCCGGGCGCAGGCCGTTACGATCCAGGGTCGCGCCTATCATGCGGCCATCGGTGAAGGCCACGGCAGCGGGGCCGTCCCATGGTTCCATCAGCGCGGCATGATATTCGTAGAAGGCACGACGATCGCTAGTCATCAGCGGATTGCCGGCCCAGGCTTCCGGGATCAACATCATCATGGCGTGGGGCAGGGAATAACCACCAGCCACCAGTAATTCCAGCGCGTTGTCGAAGCAGGCCGAGTCAGACTGGCCTTCCGAGATCAGCGGCCACAACTTCTCCAGGTCATCGCCCAGCATCGCGGACTTCATTGCCTCGTGACGTGCCGCCATCCAGTTGACGTTACCGCGCATGGTGTTGATTTCGCCATTGTGCGCAATCATGCGGAACGGATGAGCCAGGTCCCAGGCTGGAAAAGTATTGGTGGAAAAACGCTGGTGCACCAGCGCCAGCGCCGACACCATGGAGGGATCCTGCAAGTCCTGGTAATAAGTACCGACCTCTTCCGCCAGCAGCATGCCCTTGTAGACCAAGGTGCGGCTCGACAGGGATGGAATATAGAATTGTTCGCGGTCTTCCAGTTTTAGTGAGCGGACCTCATGCTCTACGCGTTTACGGATGACGAACAGCTTGCGCTCGAATGCGACCTGATCGGTGGCGCCACTCGCTATAAAGACCTGACGCATGACCGGTTCGATGGCGCGGGCGGCAGCGGCGATATTTCGGTTGTCGCGAGGCACATCGCGCCATCCGAGGACGCTCTGGCCTTCTTCCAGCACGATACGGGCAATGGCCGATTCGCAGGCCGCACGACCGTTGACGGATTGTGGCAGGAACACCATGCCACAGGCATAGTTACCGACAACGGGTAAGGTGATATCAAGTTTGGCGGCGGCCTGACGCAGGAAAGCATCAGGCAATTGAATCAGCATGCCGGCGCCGTCACCCAGCTTGGGGTCGTAACCGGTCGCCCCACGGTGGGTCAGGTTGCGCAGGATCTCAAGACCCTTCGCCACGATGTCGTGGCTTTTGTGTCCCTTGATATGTGCTACAAAGCCAACCCCGCACGCATCTTTCTCGTTTGCCGGATCGTATAAACCTTGTCTTGCTGGCATTGCCATCGCCTTATCCATCCCTCGTCTCGCCATGTCGAGGAAAGCAAACCGAGGGTGTCTGCCATCCGCGTGCTGCGCCCTTGCGCAACAATGCACATTTAATAGTGAAACCGCGGAATATTACCCGCAATAGGGGTGTAATTCAACCATGTCAAGGCAAAGGCTTAACGGCCGAGCGCGTGCCTGGCGGCTTCCAGCGTCTTGGCAATTTCGTCCTCGCCGTGGGAGGCCGAGACAAATCCGGCTTCGAACGCCGAAGGTGCAAGATAGATGCCCTCATCCAGCATGGCGTGAAAGAAACGGTTGAACGCCTCCTTGTCGCATTGCATCACCTCGGCATAGCTGGTCGGAATTTTTTCACTGAAGTACACGCCAAACATGCCACCAACACTTTGCGCGCTGAGGTTGACGCCCTGATCGCGGGCAACGGCGCACAGGCCTTCGACAAATTGGCGGGTGCGTGCGGCCAGGTGCTCATAGAAGCCCGGCTGTTGTACCAGTTGCAAGGTGGTGAGCCCTGCCGCCACCGCTACCGGGTTGCCTGAGAGTGTACCGGCCTGATAAACCGGGCCAACGGGCGCAAGGCAAGCCATGATGTCGGCACGACCGCCAAACGCTCCCACCGGCAAACCGCCACCGATGACCTTGCCCAGCGTCGTCAAATCGGGACGGATGCCATACAGCGCCTGCGCGCCGCCCAGGGCAACGCGAAAACCAGTCATCACCTCGTCGAAGATCAATACCGCGCCATGACGTGAACATTCCGCACGCAGCGTTTCCAGGAACCCCGGCGCCGGCGCGATCAGGTTCATGTTACCGGCGACCGGCTCGACAATGATGCAGGCGATTTCATCGCCGATTTTGGCGAACAGGTCTTCGACCGCCTGGCTGTCGTTATAAGCCAGCGTCAAGGTGTGAGCGGCAACTTCCGGCGGCACGCCGGCAGAGCTCGGTTGACCGAAGGTGAGCGCGCCGGAGCCGGCCTTGACCAATAGCGCGTCGGCGTGACCATGGTAGCAGCCTTCAAATTTAAGGATCTTGCTGCGGTTGGTAAAGCCGCGCGCCAGGCGAATTGCGCTCATGGTTGCCTCGGTGCCGGAACTGACCAGGCGCACCTGCTCCATGCTCGGCACCAGGCGGATCAACAGCTCCGCCATTTCGAGCTCACGTGCGGTCGGTGCGCCAAATGAAAGACTGTTCTCAGCGGCCTGCTTGACCGCACTGATTACGGCCGAATGGGCGTGACCCAGGATCATCGGCCCCCAGGAACCCACATAGTCAATGTACTGTTTGTCATCTTCATCCCACACGTAGGCGCCATGGCCGCGCTTGATGAAAACAGGCGTGCCGCCCACCGAACGGAAGGCGCGGACCGGTGAATTGACGCCGCCGGGGATGAGTTTCAGGGATCGTTCGAACAACTGCTCGTTGTGGCTCATGATGGATTTAGCTCGCGTGGTTCTTGAATAAACAGGTTGGAGAAAGTTTGCGCCGCTTGTTGCACATCCGGCACGTCAAACAGGGCAGCGATCACCGCCAGCGCATCTGCACCGGCATCGATTGCAAGCTTCCCATTCTGTGCGGTGATGCCGCCGATGGCAACCATGGGCAGATCCATCCGGTGGCGCGCTTGTCCGAACAGTTCAAGCGATGCGTTCACAGCCTCCGGCTTGGTATTCGAGCCGAAACAGCTGCCAAAAGCCACATAATCAGCTCCGGCGTGCCTGGCTGCGACGGCCAGATCAAGGCGATCATAACAGGACAGGCCAATGATCTTGTCTGAACCCAGTTGCGCTCGTGCGACGGCAATCTCGCCATCGGTGCCGCCTAGGTGCACGCCATCAGCATCTACTGCGCTGCAAAGTTCGGGGAAGTCATTAATGATGAGGGGCACAGCATGGTGCCGGCACAGGTTCAGCAAGGCAGACGCCTGCTCCAGGCGCAAATCCTCAGTCGCCAGCTTATTGCGGTATTGCAGCAACGAGGCGCCCCCCCGCAGGGCAGCCTCAACCACTTCAAGCAGGCGCGTGGTGTCGTTGAGGTCCGGTGTAACTGCGTACAGACCGCTAAGCCTGGCTTTCATCCCCGGCGCCTTCGTCTTCTTCTCGCGCCCAGAACATGCGGTCCGGAATGTACTGGCCCATGCCGGGACGAAATCCCGCCTTCAGCGTCTGCCATGTAAATTCCTGCGCCTCTGCCACCGCTTCTTCCATCGACAAGCCATGGGCGAGGCAGGCGGCAATGGCCGAGGTCAGGGTGCAACCGGAGCCGTGATAACTCCCTGGCAGACGCTCCCAACTGTAGGCCCGCGCCAGGCCGTTGTTGCCATACAGCGTGTTGATGACTTCCGGACCACGCTCGTGGGTACCGGTGATGAGCACGTATTCGCAGCCCATTTCCAGCAGGCGCGCAGCGCATTCATCCAGCGTGGCATTCTCTTCGTCTTCCTCGCTATCATCGGAAAAAGCCAAGCGGCGCGCTTCCAGGCTGTTTGGGGTAATCAGGGTGGCCTGCGGAAACAACAGTTCGATCATGGCATCCTGAATGTCATCACTGGACAATTCGTCACCCCGACCGGAGCTCAGAATGGGATCGATCAAAAGGGGAACATCAGGGTAGTCCGCCACGATCTCGGCGATCACAGCGACGTTTTCCACACTGGCCAGCATGCCCAGCTTGAATGCGGCGACCTGCATGTCTTCCAGTACCGCGCGTGCCTGCTCATCTACCCAGTCAGCCTCCAGCGCCAGCACGGCATCAACGCCCACCGTGTCCTGCACGGTGATGCCGGTAACCACGGTCAGCGCGTGACAGCCGATGCTCGACAGCGTCAGCAGATCAGCCTGCAAGCCCGCTCCGCCGCTGGGGTCGGTGGCAGAAAAGGTAAGGACCAGGGGTGGGGTAGGCGCTATTTGTGTCATCGGTGCATGCCAATCTGGCCAACAGGCCTGGGGGAAGTGGATCTGACCCAAGTTTTCAATTGAACCGCCAGCATGCCAGGCTGGTTCATAAGTTACGAAAAAGTGTCCCTGGTCATCCGACAGGTGATTAACCTTGATGCAACTGACATCAAGCCTTTATCTGGCGGATTCGGCAGTTTGAACTGGATTTTTTTGCAGATTATACGCGAATGCCCAATGGCCACATAGGTTCCCGCGCTGCCTCCGCCACATCAAACTTTACACTGCATTATTCTTTCACGGATAGCGTTCAGGATTCAGGCGAGGCATACCCACTCATGCTCCACAATGCAGCTTCGAAATTCCGTGCAAAGCGTGGAGCGTCGAATAATGGCGATGCTAACACCCGTTGCCTCAGGCTGGCCCTGAGGGCCGCCAAGCCGGGCAAGTCATTGGAGAATGCGACGGCCTTGGCGATGTAATCTTCCCGGCTGTCCGCCACCCATTCCCCAAGTCCCGCCGCCCTGATCAAGCTGGCGCCTTGCCTCGACAGCAGGGTGTCACCGGCCAGCGTCAAGGTTGGCACACCCATCCACAGTGCCTCACAGGTGGTGGTGCCACCCGGATAAGGGAAGGTATCCAGGATCACATCCACTTTGGCATGGGCTGCCAAATAAGCTTCGCGTGGAACCGCGCCGAGGATTTCAACGCGTGCCCTGTCAATGCCGTGCACTTGCAAACGCTGAAACATCCTTTCAACTTGGGTTTGATTGCCCAGCAGTTTGCACTGCAAGCGCAATCGCGCCTTGGGAACGGCCGCAAAAATCTTTCCCCACAACACAAGCACCTCGTCCCCGACCTTGGGGAAATCCTGAAAACAGGCAAAGGTGATTCGCCCGGTCGATAATGCCGGCAACGGCGTCACCGCAACGGATAGCCTGGGCGGCGTGAAACAAAGACGTGCGTCAGGCAGATAGCGAATGGTTTCAGTGAATTGATCCTGCCGCTCCGGTGGCACGCTCACTTCATCTGCCAATAAATAGTCCATTTCCGACACGCCGGTGGTGGCGAAATAGCCCAGCCAACTGGCCTGCACCGGGGCCGGCTTCCAGGCAAACACTGGCAGGCGGTTATGCCGGGTGTGGCCGGAAAGATCCAGCAGCACATGCACGCCATCTGCATGGATCAGAGCAGCGGCGTCTGTATCGGTTTGCTCGAACAAATGCCGCCAGGCAGAAAAACAGGGCCGGATGCGCGCACTGAGGTCGTCTTCTATCGGGTTGGTTGCGTAGGCAATCAGTTCAATGCGCGCCGGATCGATATGCGCCAGCAATCCTTCCAGAAAATAGCCGACGACATGATTACGCAAATCTCCAGACACCAGTCCAACGCGCAGGCGTTTTGGTTGCGCCTGACATTGCCAGGCCGTAAACCGTGTCTTGACCTTGTTCGCAATGACCAGACCAAACTGGCGAGCCTGCGCCAAGCCATGAGAGGATGCCTGATGATCAAGGTAATTGAGGGTCAATAACAGATTGTCATGCGCATCGATGTAATCTGGTTTTAGCGCCAGCGCCTGCCGGTAGCTGGCGATCGCTGCGTTGAATAGCCCGAGATTTTTTAACGCTTTGCCCAGATTGTAGTGCGCTTCTGAAAAGTCCGGATCGATTGACAGTGCCTGTTGATAGCTGGCAACAGCTTCATCGAATTGACCCAGATCGATCAAGGCTTTGCCCAGATTGTAGTGCGCCTCGGCATAATCCGGCCGAATCTCGATCGCACGCTGGTAACTTGCTGCGGCCGTAGCCGGTTGTCCCAATTGATGGAGGATGACGCCCAGATTACTGTGTGCCCCGGCATATTCAGGATTAATTTGCGTCGCCTGCCGATAGCTGGCCTCGGCATCGGCGTATTGCTTCAGGCTCTGCAGCGTAGATCCCAGGTTGCTGTGTGCCTCGGCGTAGTCCGGCCTATACCGAATCGCTCTCCGATAGCTGGCCTCTGCCTCGGTGAATTGCCCCTGCATCTGAAGGGTAACACCCAGGTTGTAGCAAGCCTCGGCATAATCCGGCTTGGCCTGGAGGGCCTGACGGTAGCTAGCCGCAGCTTCGGGCAACCGACCCAGTTTATGCAGAACCCGCCCCAGATTATTGTGCAGACCGACATCCCCCGGAGACAATTTGGCAGCGGTTTGCAGGAAGGTCAAAGCCTCGGCATCCTGCCCCGCCTGCCTGAACACCGCACCCAGAATCTTCCAGCCGAGGCCGTATAGAGGAAAGCGCTCCGTCATTGCACGGGCTAGCGCGGAGGCTTCCGCATAGCGCTTATCCGTGAACAACGCCACCAGTGCTTCAGCTTCCTGCTGGCTGGGTTCGTTCACGGCATTTTTTTTCAGTTCCAACTCCAGCGCCTCGATCGCCTCGCTGTTCAATCCATGCTGCCGACCCTGCTCCAGAACCTCCCTGGCAATAGCGCTTTGTCCGGTCCTGATCAGGGTATCGATGTAACTCAGCCAGTACTGCCCAGGCAATGGATTGGCTTCCAGGGCAGCCTTGAAATGTGGCAGACCGGCCGCCGGCTGACCGACTTGCACGGCGATCACGCCGAGGTTGTGGTTGACGTCAGGATGGTTGGGCTGAGTTTGAAGAACGGAACGATAGATCTGCTCCGCCTCACGCAATTCACCTGCCTGATGATGGGCAAAGGCTTGCTGTATGGCCTGATCCATTGCTTGCAGCGCAGACGCCTGGTTAAGGTCAAGTGTAGTCATCGGTTTGGCTGAGATCCATGACAAATTGCATCATTATGACGGTCGTCATGAATACTGTACAAGCCCAATTGAGTGGCACCGATTGAAGGGCAATGCAGGCAGAGGAAGTAAGAGCTGAACGCCATCGACCAAAATTCCCTGGATTCTGGGTTCTGCCCTGACAGGTAGCCCCGGAATGACAAGTTTTCAGGTTACGTCAGTCTTTTGGCTGACGTTCATTGCTAATCAAGAAGATGTAGTACCAACTTCCGTTTTGGATGCCATAAACAGGGCATTGACCTCCGCTTCAGCCGCCATTTTGTTGCCAATATGACCGCAGACTAATTCGCAAAGATCGTAAATGCTGGGATCCGATATACGGTAGTAGGCGCTGGTCCCAAGCGTATCCCTCTTCACTAAACCAATTTTTGCAAGTAATGACAGATGCTTGGAAACGTTCGCTTGTGAGCAAGCTGAAATCTCGGTCAGTTCTCCAACACTTTTTTCTCCATCCTGCAACGAGTGAAGTAATTTTAAACGCATGGGCTCACCCAGCGCCTTGAAATATTCAGCCACGTAAGCCAGTGCACGGTCATCGAGCTTTTGCATGAACAACTCCAATTGAGTCTATCAGATGACGCAATTATACACTTAATTATTATTGACTGTATAGCTAAATGGTTATATATTGACATAAAGTTACATTACTAGAGTGAACATGAATTTATTTAGAAATCATTTTTTTGTTATGTTATTTGCCTTGGCAATATCGGGCACTGCCTTTGCTGGGCAGATCGCCACGATCACAACCAAAGTCTCTAGCGGAGACGCCGTTTTCACAGCAGAGGGTGTTGTCGAGGCGGTAAAGAGCAGCGTTGTGTCAGCCCAAGTGACAGGTACTGTCACCACGTTAATGGTCAAGAGCGGTGACGCAGTCAAATCCGGACAGTTGCTTGTACGTGTTGATACCAGGCTTGCAGAACAGCAGGGATTAACGAATCAGGCGCAGGTGCAGGCAGCGCAGGCACAATTAACGGCAGCACGCAGTGAATACGAACGCAAGCAACATCTGTATGAAAAGCAGTACATCAGCAAAGCGGCCATGGAGCGCGCCGAGTCTGAATTCAAGAGTGCCGAGGCTGCAGCAAATGCCACCCGTGCCATAAGCGGCATGTCCCGCGTGCAGATCGGCATGCATGCACTAACAGCGCCCTATGCCGGGGTGGTGTCAGAGGTGATGACAGAAATCGGTAGTATGGTCATTCCAGACAAGCCACTGTTGTCGATTTATGACCCAGATCATATGCGGGTTGTTGCCAGCGTCCCACAGAGCCAGCTCGCGAGTATTAAAAATGGAGCTGCAATTCAGGTCGAAATTGCAGGCAGATCAGTTCTAACCGGCACTGACATGAGGGTATTGCCAGTGGCTGATCCTGTAAGTCATGTCGTTCAAGTCCGGATACAGCTTCCAGTTAATACCAGAGACATTACCCCGGGCATGTTTGCCCGAGTGAATTTCCCGATCATTGCTAATGTTGCCGGCGGGCGTATCCACGTCCCAATGCAATCCATCGTCCGACGCAGTGAGTTGACCGCAGTCTATGTACTTGATCGAAACGGTCACCCGCACCTTAGACAACTACGACTGGGCCGACAGAGGGGTGGTGAAATAGAGATTCTCTCTGGCTTATCAGCAGGTGAACAAGTGGTTCTTGATCCACTAATGGCGGTGGGACGTTGAGGATCATCCCATGAAATCCCTCGGCATTTCCGGTCGTATTGCGCAGCTGTTTCTTGGCGCCCCCATTACGCCTCTTATCGCGCTCATGGCTCTGTTGTTGGGTGGATTCGCGATTCTGGTCACTCCTCGCGAGGAAGAACCACAAATCGATGTGACCATGGCCAATGTCATCATTCCATTCCCAGGCGCGTCAGCCAAGAATGTCGAACAGATGGTGGCCATACCTGCAGAGCAGGTTTTGTCTCAGATTGAAAATACCGAGCATGTCACATCGGTCTCGCGTCCCGGACTCGCCATCATTACCGTTCAGTTTGAGGTAGGCGTCCATCGTACTGAGGCATTGGTCAGCTTGTACAACACTATCCAGTCCAATCAGGATTGGCTTCCAAAAAATCTGGGTGTAGGTGAACCTATCGTCAAACCCAAGGGCATAGACGATGTTCCGATTCTGACCGCGACCCTGTATGCGAAAAATAATATGCAGGGCGCCTATGAACTGGAACGAATTGCACATACGCTTGAAGCAGAAATCAAGCATGTAAAAGGTGTGCGGGAAGTAGTTACTTTTGGTGGTCCAGGTCGAGCAATCAACATAGACATTGATCCGATTCGGATGGCAGCTTCTGGCATCACTTTGCCAGATCTAAGGCTGGCATTGAGGTCAGCCAATCTTGGTGCGCCTCTTGGCGAGATGATAGACAACAACAAATCTATCTCACTGGAAGCTGGAAAGTACCTCACCAGTGCAAACGATGTGGCAGAGTTGGTCGTAGGGGTGCATCAGGGGCGCCCGGTATTCCTGCAGGACGTGGCAGAAGTCCGAGATGGCCCACCGCTAGCGGAAAAATATGTCTGGTTCGGTTCAGGAAATAACAAGTCTGGCGAATATCCTGCCGTAACGATCAGCGTTACCAAAAAACCAGGTCAAAATGCGGTTACCGTGACTGACTCGGTCATTATCACACTTGATCAATTGAAAAATGTGCTAATTCCCAATGAAGTTGGGGTAGAAATTACCCGCAACTATGGCAACACTGCCAATGACAAGGCAGTGAAACTGATCAAGAAGCTGATCTTTGCCACCTGTGCCGTCATCACTTTGGTGCTTATTGCGCTGGGAAGGCGCGAAGCTGGCATTGTCGGGTCAGCCGTGGTGCTGACCCTGATGGCCACCTTGTTTGCCTCATGGGCTTGGGGCTTTACCTTGAATCGTGTGTCCTTGTTTGCCTTGATTTTTTCGATTGGAATCCTGGTCGATGACGCCATCGTCGTCGTAGAAAACATCTACCGGCACATGAAGATGAATCCAGAAATGCGCATGACAGATCTGATTCCGTTGGCGGTCGATGAAGTGGGCGGTCCGACTATCCTCGCGACATTAACTGTGATCGCCGCATTACTGCCGATGGCGTTTGTTAGTGGCTTGATGGGGCCGTACATGAGTCCTATCCCGATCAATGCCAGCATGGGCATGCTGATCTCATTGGCCGTTGCATTTATTGTAACGCCTTGGTTATCACGACTGTGGCTCAAACAAACCAATCACAGTCAACAACGAAAAAGCCCTGTAGAGCCCTTTATAAGAAAAATATTCACGCCATTCCTGGATGACATTAGCGGGAGTCGCAACAGATTAAAGCTCGGTATTGCTGTACTAGGTCTGATTGGAATTTCACTATGGTTGCCCGTTGCCAAACTGGTGGTCATGAAAATGCTTCCTTTCGATAACAAGTCGGAATTCCAGGTGGTGGTGGACATGCCGGGCGGTACGCCGCCAGAGAACACTGCCACCGTGCTGCATGCGATGACGGCGTATCTGGGTACGCTGCCGGAGGTAACT
The DNA here is from genome assembly GCA_903824575.1 of uncultured Methylobacillus sp. Lineage (GTDB taxonomy): Bacteria > Pseudomonadota > Gammaproteobacteria > Burkholderiales > Methylophilaceae > CAIJXJ01. Next base: position 6,322 of record CAIJXJ010000006.1, on the reverse strand, counting down.
AACTATCAGGCTTATGTAGGATTGTCAGCGCCGATCAATTTCAACGGACTGGTGCGGCAGTATTACCTGAGGAGCGGCGGAGAAGTCGGCGAGATTCAGGTTAATCTGGTGGACAAGGATCATCGCAGTGAACAGAGCCATGGCATCGCTAGCCGTGTCAGGCCGGAACTCGTCAAAATTGCCTATGCGTTTGGTGCCAAAGTTAAGGTGGTGGAGGTGCCTCCTGGCCCGCCAGTGTTGTCACCTATTGTCGCCGAAGTTTATGGGCCGGATGATGCTGGACGCTTAATGATCGCCAAATCTCTGCATCAAGCATTTAATCGCACGGCAGATATTGTTGATACGGATGAGAGCCGGATCGAAGATGCAACGAAACTTGATCTTGTTGTCGACCGGAAGAAGGCATCTTTGTTGGGCGTCACTCAGGCGGCCATTATCAGCACACTTCGTGCCGGATTTGCCGGTGAAGATGTGACTTATCTGCATGACGCGAACAAGTATCCTGTTGGAACACGCCTTCGTTTGCCAGTCGCCGAACAAGGCAGCATCGATGCCTTGTTGAAGCTGGAAGTGCAGTCATCCAGCGGCAAACTGGTCCCAATACAAGAACTGGTTAGCATTCAGAAATCATTGCGTGAACAGCCGATCTATCACAAGGATTTGCTGCCAGTCAGTTATGTGGTTGGCAATATGGCAGGCACTCTGGATAGTCCGCTTTACGGCATGTTCGCACTGCGCCACGCACTCGGGAGCATCAAGACTCCAGCTGGTGGAGCGCTCGGGGAATACTTCATTCGGCAACCGGACGACAGCCAGAAGAGTTTCTCAGTCAAATGGGATGGCGAGTGGCAAGTGACTTATGAGACTTTCCGCGACATGGGAGCCGCCTATGCGGTTGGTTTGATTTTGATTTATCTGCTGGTGGTGGCCCAGTTTTCCTCCTATCTGACACCGCTCATCATCATGGCTCCAATTCCCCTGACTATTATTGGAGTAATGCCAGGTCACGCCCTGCTAGGCGCGCAATTTACTGCGACCTCCATGATCGGCATGATTGCTCTGGCAGGCATCATCGTCAGAAATTCCATTTTGCTCGTGGACTTTATCAACCTTGAAATTGCGGATGGCAAGCCTTTCAAAGTCGCCGTGGTTAATTCTGCCATTACTCGGGCTCAACCTATCGTGCTGACAGCACTTTCAGCCATGCTGGGAGCATTCTTCATCCTGGATGACCCAATATTCAACGGACTGGCTATCTCTCTCATTTTCGGAATTCTGGTGTCAACCATGCTAACGCTGATCGTCATTCCGCTGCTCTATTTTGCGGCTTACCAGCATGAATTCAAATAAATCTATCAGGAGAAAAAGATGACAACATGGAAACTTGTTCGTATCTTCGCAGGGTTTTTCATCCTTCTGTCGCTGGCGTTGGGCGTTTCGGATAGCCCGATATTTGTGAGCCATTATTGGCTTTATTTCACGGCTTTTGTTGGCATCAATCTATTGCAAAGTGGCATTACTAGCTGGTGTTTGATGGAAAGCATCCTGCGTAATATTGGCATTAAGGGCGGCTGTTAATTGATGCGAATCATGATAAATCTGCCATTTTCTATGCGAATGCGATTTTACTGTGTCTCGTTAATACTACTGACGGCAAGTAGCGCTCACGCATTTGATTTGCTTGATGCCTGGCATGCTACCTTTCAGATTGATCCAACCTTAGCCGCAGCTCGTGCCGGGGCTGAAGTGGGGCAGAAAAAAACTGAGCAATCTCATGCGTTGAAACTTCCTCAAGTCAATTTTACGGCAGGTGCAGGCCTGACCAACGCCTACAACAAAATAAGTGACGCTCAGTTTTCTGCGCCAGGCATGGGTTCGGCAACAGGCGCAAACTTTACGACGCAAACTAATCAGGGAACAGATTTACGATGGAATGTCAGCATCGAACAGCCAATATTCGACGCTGAACATTTTACAGCGGCCCGTCAACTCACCCGCCAAGCAGAAATGGCAGAGGTGAAATTAGGTGCTGAAGAACAGCAACTGATGTTGCGTGTTTCCAAGGCTTATTTTGACGTCCTGCTGGCAGAAGATAATCTGTATTCAATCAAGGCCCAGAGAGCGGCAGTTGGGGAAGCCTTAAAGGTGGCCAAGGCCCGCTTCGATGAGGGTGATCTACCCATTACCGATAGCAATGAAGCCGTGGCACGAGACGACTTGCTGGCGTCCGATCAGCTTGAAGTCGAAACTGCGCTGCAGATCAAGCGAGCAATACTTGCAGATTTTACCGGGGACACTAGTAACACGCTGTCATGCCTGAACGATCAAACTGATTTTCAGAAGTTCAACGGTGGGGCCATGGCTGACTGGGTATCTTTAGCACAGGCCAACAGCCCAAATCTGAGAATCCAGAGTATTCATCGGGACATCGCTCGTGACGAAATTGACAAGCATCGAGCAACAAATGCTCCAGTTCTTAACCTGCTTGCTCAAGCTGGACAAGAACAATTGAGCGGCATGGGTGGAGGTTTTAACTCCGGATTGTCGAATCATGCATTCAGTATCGGTATGCAACTCACCATACCAATTTTCACCGGCGGCATGCGGGACGCCAAGATGGGTGAAGCCGTTGCACTTGAACAGCAGGCCGGATATGAACTTGAAGCCATGCGGCTAAAGGCCGGGCAGGAGGCTAGGGCAACATGGTTAGGGGTGACGGTTGGGCAAAGTAGGGTCAAAGCGCTCCTGCAGGCGTTACATTCATCACAAGTCAAACTGGAGGCCACACGCCTCGGTCGCGAGGTGGGTGATCGAACAAATCTGGATGTCCTTAACGCTGAGCAAGAGTATTTCAACGCAACAAGATCATTATCACTAGCTCGTTACCAGTTACTTCTGGCTTATTTAGGGTTGTATGCCAGTGTTGGAAATCTTGATGAAACCCATCTCGCTGAGGTTAATGCGGTGCTTTCTTGCAGTTCCAAGCACTGAATTTAAGGATGTCGCTCATATTTGGATTGATCAGGATTACGCGACCTCTAACAAAACTGAAAGAATAATCTGAGAAGTTGTAGCTGATGTTGTATTAATAGATGAAACAGGCGCGTCTGAACACATTTTTGAAAAGTTTGTGCTCAAAGCTTTGGACATAGAGAAACTAGATCGTTAACTTGACTATCAAAACTCAACACAAGGGAATTTCATCATGGCTATCCAGGAACTTGAAGACGAAATCGAAATGCCGCTTTATAAGAAGCGCATCCCCATCTACACCCGTACAGTGAAGGGGCAGTTCCGTAATTTGAAGACCGGAATACTATTGCTGGCCTATGCAACCTATTTTTTACTGCCATGGTTGCCATGGGCGCGACCGAGCGGATCCCATCAGGCCGTGTTGTTTGATCTGGTCTCCCGCCGTTTCTTCTTGTTCGATCTGGTCATTTATCCGCAGGATATTTTCTTGCTATCGTTAGTGTTGTTTATCTCCGGAGCTTTACTGTTCTTTACCACCGGCCTGATCGGTCGCGCATGGTGTGGCTATTTCTGCTTCCAGACGCTGTGGACGGACGCCTTCATGTTGATCGAGCACATCATCCAAGGTGAACGGCCGGCGCGGATCAGGTTGATGAAACAGCCGTGGAATGTGGAAAAAGTCCTCAAGGTCGGAGGTGCGCGAGTCTTGATGCTACTGCTGTCGTTCTGGACGGCATTCAGTTTTATTGCCTACTTCAATCACAACCCGGAATTTTTTGTTCGCTTTTTCATAGGTGACGCCAATTCAACTGCCTATTACGGCGTGGTGTTCCTGACCATTTCCACTTTTCTCGCAGGTGCCTTGTTACGAGAACAAGTATGCATCTACATGTGTCCATATGCTCGTTTTCAGAGCGTTATGTACGAGTCTGACACCTTGGTACCTGCATACAACTTAAAACGTGGTGAAGGGACAGCAGGCCGTATCGTGGCAAAAACCGGGGTTCATACGTTGGAACAGCGTCAAGCCAAGGGGCATGGCGACTGCGTTGACTGTGGCTACTGCGTGCAGGTTTGTCCGACCGGCGTTGATATTCGTAAAGGCCTTCAATATCAGTGTATTTCCTGCGGTCTTTGTATCGATGCCTGCAACACCATCATGGATTCTCTCGGATGGGAACGGGGATTGGTGCGATACGATTCCGAAAACAATTTGCAGAAAGATAAGCCAGGCAAGCCGCATTTGGACTTCATGCGCCTCAAAGTTCTGGGTTATGCCGGTGCCTTGATTCTTATGCTAGGTGTGCTGGTCTACAACTTTGAAACGCGTACTGATTTTGAGGTCCGTATCGCTCAGGTACGACAACCGCTATACATCGAGATGTCCAATGGAACGGTACGCAACCGGTATGAAATTCACTTGGTCAATAAAGTGCAACTTGCCGAGCAATATCTAATCAAGACTGAAGGTTTGCCGGAGAACAGCCTTCATTTTGGTCCTTCAGGTAATCCGCTGACTATTCAGCCTGGTAAAGACATGAAGATTCCAGTCAAGGTGGATTTGGACGAAGTGACGGCAAAAAGCACAAAGAGTTTCAACTTCATTATTGTCCCTCTGTCGAACCCAGAGAAACAAGTGGTAAGACATGAGAGCTTTGATTCAGAAAAATAGCCAATGTTTTCAAACCCGCTATTAAATTTGTCGAAATTAAATTCAAAAGGAAATTGCTGTGAATCTACTTAAAATTGCCGTAACCTTTTTATTATCTTTAGCTACAAGTCTTGCCCTAGCCGGTGAGTTTGGTGATCACTGCACTGCTGGGCTGGCTAGCGGACAAATGATCAAAACGAATTGTTCTATTAACGCCATTTACGAAGGCAAGACCTACTGTTTCGGCAGTGATGATTCCAAGTCTGGTTTCCTTATGCATCCAGCAGAAACTATCGCTAAGGCCGAAGCGTTCTATGCAAAAAGCGCAGAACCAGAGCGCGAAAAGATAAGCCAAGCTGATGCTGTCATGCAAATTCAGAGCAAGACTTGCGATCTTTCAAACAAGGATGCTGGCTATTTGGAACTTGACGGCATGGATTTACATCATTGCAAGATGGTCAATACCAGTTTCTTTGGCGCTTACTTAAGGGGAGCGAACCTGAGTGGCGCAAATATGCAGCGCGCCTATCTCAATCTAGCCAGACTTGAAAATGCCAACTTGAGTGGTGCTGACCTGACAGACGCCATCATCTTTCAGGCCATCTTCGACAAGACCAACTTTAAGGGTGCTAATTTGACCCATGCACGGGTCATTGGCACCTTAGGTAATGTAGACATGAGCGCCGCCAAGGTCCGTAACGGCCGCTTCGGTCTGGATGTAGGCAATCAGCCAATGGGGCAAATGAAGTTCGATTCTGTAGGTGGGAACTTCTCAAATGCAAATTTTGAAGGTGCCGATCTTAATATCGCCGGTTTCCGATTTGCCAATCTGACAGGTACTAATCTTCGAAACACAAACCTATATCGTGCAGACTTGGCACAGGCAGATCTAACCGGCGCAGATCTGACCGGATCAAACCTTGAAAGTGCCGATGTGGATGGCGCAATCTTCAAGGATGTTAAGGGACTGGATACCGTCAAAGGGTTTAAACTCGTTAAGGGTAAGTGCTTGGACTGCAAGGTGGAAGAACAGCAATCACATTAATAAAATCCTTGACTACCAGATAGGGGGAATGATGCCCATGAAAAGTAAAACGACAAAATGAACGCCAATGAATTGAAGATTTCGGCTCCAGCGGTGAGTCTTGTGGCTGAAGAAGTAGATATCATCGGACAGCTTCTCACTTTAGAAAGTGCCGCCGTACTTGAACTTGGTTGTGGGAAGGCTGAGATCACTCGTGCCATTGCACTAAAGGCAGGTTCTATTCTCGCATTAGAAGTTGATGAAACGCAGCTAGAAAAAAACCTTACTATTAATGATCTCCAGAATGTCCGCTTTGGACACGGGGCCGCAGAAGATATCCCTGCATATGATTCAAGCTTTGACATTGTTACGATGTTCAAATCCCTGCATCATGTACCAGTTGAACGCATGGATAGTGCATTTTTGGAAATCAGCAGGGTCTTAAAGCCTGGTGGTTTCGCCTATATTTCGGAACCAGTCTATGCGGGTGCATTCAATGGCATCTTAGCAATCTTTCATGATGAACGTGTTGTACGAGAAGCCGCTTTTGCTGCAATAAAGCAGGCAGTGTTGGCAATCTGGAGATCTGGGTTGCTGACTTCACTCGAATCAAATCGGCGGAAAATTGTTCTTCTGTTCAATCTGACCTTCTGGCCTGGAGCGATTCTCAACAT
>CAIJXJ010000005.1 GCA_903824575.1 uncultured Methylobacillus sp. | reverse complement strand
TCACCGCTGGTGATGCACTCGCCGGTGGCGCTGGCTGCGACCTCTTTGACGTTGATGGGCATCGGCCTGAGCTCCTGGCTGTTCATCCGCAGGCGCTGGCCAGCGATTGGGCAGCATGTGGTGCATGCATAGTTTTTTTTGTTGCCCCGAAGGCTTGACATTGAATGCGAAAACGCTAATCTACCCAACAGGCAAACGCCTATTTCCCGGAACAAAAATTCCGGGCCTCCCTGTTCAAAGGGACAAACCCGGACTTAGTGCCGGGTTTCGTTTTTGTAGCCTACACAACCCGCATTGAGGGCAAGGGACAGTCGCCTTCCTGCAGCAGTTCGGCATGGATTTGGGGCTGTCTTGGTGCCTACACATTAGCTGGCTACATTTCGAAGGCGTGGCTTAGCACCGAGTGCGGGGAAACTGGAAACCACTGCTATGGATTTCGGTTTGCGACGGAATGTTGCGTTTGGGCGAAGGTGCAGGCGTCGGATGAAATAACTGCCCGATACATCGCAACGCATGGGCACAGGCAGTCATCGCATAAACCTCGATTATTTAAATATCAGTCAACATCATGATTAAAGTCGGACGCAACGACCCTTGCATTTGCGGCAGCGGCCGGAAATATAAACAGTGTTGCTTGGTGGAGAGTAAAAATCCATGGCTAACGAATAAAGAACCTCTTCGAGCGACACTCTCTAAAACCCTGGAAGCGGCCAACCATTACCTCCGGTCCGGGCAATTGGCCGAGGCTGAGATTGCCTGCCGGCAAGTACTGCAAATCCAACCCGACCAACCCCAGGCGTTGCACAACCTGGGCATTATCGCTATCAAAGTGGAGCAATATGAAGTCGCTGTGGAACTCTTGACCCGTTCTATGCAGTCGGCACCTGGAGCGGCAGTTTGCTGCAACTTGGGATTAGCGCTCAAAGCGCTCGGGCATTTGGAAGCAGCGGTCGAAATCTACCGTGATGTACTGCGCTACCAGCCGGATCATGCTGCAACACACCATAACCTTGCCAATGCGTTGAGAAAGCTAGGTGATTTGAGTGGTGCCATACGACATTACCAGGAGGCTATTCAGTACCAGCCTGACTATGCCGACGCGATAACCAATCTAAATTCTGCCAATGGTGTAATAAAAATACTTGAATCACAGCTTGTGAGATTTGGTATTGAATTGGATTTTACAAATAACTTTGTATCTATAAAAGGTGTTCAGATAGCAGGAAATTCGACTGGTTTCTCAAATTTTATTGAGTTACTGACTTCAACTATTATTGAAGTCGGCGTCAAATTTCAGCAAGCCGGAGAAATTTCGAACGCAGAAGATCTATATCAGGCAGTCAGACAAATAAACCCCAATAATACGCATGCGCTCCACCTGTTGGGTCACCTTGCCAAATTGATGGGCCGTAAGGATCTTGGTCGAACCCTCGCAGCCCGGCTAATCGATTCCGAAAATGCATTAAGGCAGAAATACGAAGACGCCGGATCGGTGTTTCGGGTTGGCCATGAAAGTGGTTTTTCAGGCAGTGGCGGAGCAAGCTTTGTATTTACCGAACCCAAATATCCAAAAATTAAAGCCCTTGACATTGAAGAATTACCAGCGCCAAAGAATCCCGGATTGAATATTCGTGCGCCGGGTTCACAGGCCTGGTTGGTTGAAATTGTGAGCGCAACGCGTCGCTCCGAAGTGGAATTCTGGGAAAATTCTGCGCTCGGTATCTCCCTGCGTGGTATGGGCGCCGGGGCCAGAGTTGTGGCGAATATCGCATTCAATAATCAGCTTGGCCTGTCAGAGCTGTATAACCGAAGCATCCAAAGTGCAAACCCCGATCGAATTCTGGTTTTTATGCACGACGATGTTTGGATCGACGATCTCTTCTTCGCAGAGCGACTCAACCACGGTCTGGCTAACTTTGATGTCATTGGTGTGGCCGGGAATAGTAGAAGGGTACCGTTTCAGGCCGGGTGGGGTTTTATGGATGAAGAACTGACGCCGTCAGAATCCAGTGACCTGCGTGGTTCTATTGCGCACGGGAAAGAACCGTTCGGTGAGATTGCCGCCTTCGGGGAATCGCCCGCCGAATGTGAGCTCTTAGACGGCGTAATTCTGGCCGCTCGAAAATCACGTCTGCTGGAAGCGCAGGTGGCGTTCGATCCTATTTTCAAGTTTCATTTCTACGACATCGATTTTTGCCGAGCTGCCCGTGAGAAGAAGCTCCGCGTCGGAACCTGGCCAATCCATTTGACGCACCAGAGCGAAGGTGCATTCAAGAGCGCAGGTTGGAGAGAAATGTACGCCCGCTACCTGGAAAAATGGACTTCTTGATCGCGCGGCGGAAGCTGTGAGATTCG
>CAIJXJ010000004.1 GCA_903824575.1 uncultured Methylobacillus sp. | reverse complement strand
GATGACCTCCGTGCCTTGCACCTCCAGCCCAAGATCATCCAGATCCAGATACAAGGCTTCATGCAGGCTGATTTTCAGATCACTGATCACTTGTTGCACCATAAAGTGCTCCTTAATAACTTAGTCGCCAACTATAATCAAACAGCAAAATAATGTAAAAGAATATGTTTTTATATAGTTATCTCAATTTTGAATATAAGTGCGAGAAGCCTGTGGGCAAGCATGAGAAATGCAAGGTCTGTGGCAAAACTATGCCGCCGGCTTCATGGAATGCTAAAAAAAAGGCATGGCCTAAGCCATGCCCGATCAAATTGCCAATATTTGAAGCCTTTAGTTTAAAACCTATGGCATGCGAGACTAAACCACCTTGATCGGACGTGCCGACCGTAAGCGGTGCAGGACGCTGACCAGAGTATCGATCTCACCACAGGTGTTGTAAAACGCGAGTGATGGCCGCACTGTGGCTTCCAGCCCGAAACGACGCAGTATGGGTTGAGCGCAATGATGTCCCGAACGCACAGCCACACCTTCCTTGTTCAACGCTTTTCCAACTTCCTCGGTCTCGTAGCCGGCCAGCACGAACGACAATACGCTGGCCTTATCCGGTGCAGTGCCGATCTGGCGAAGCCCAGGGACCTCTTTCATCAACCTTGTGGCGTAGCTCAGCAGATAGTGCTCGTAGGCTGCGATGTTGTGCATGCCGATGCGATTGACATAGTCCAATGCAGCTCCCAGACCTACGGCATCTGCAATGTTGCCGGTGCCGGCTTCGAACTTGTTGGGTGCCTTCTGGTAACGGATGCGCTCAAAGGTGACATCTTCGATCATGTTGCCGCCGCCCTGCCAGGGTTGGGTGGCGTTGAGCAGTTCTTCCTTGCCATAGAGCACGCCGATGCCGGTCGGGCCGAACACCTTGTGACCGGAGAACACGAACCAGTCAGCATTGAGTGCCTGCACATCGACCTTCATGTGCGATACTGACTGTGCACCATCAACCAGCACCAAAGCGCCAGCGGCATGTGCCATCGCTACCATCTGCTGTGCCGGAGTCACGGTGCCCAGTGCGTTTGATACTTGCGTAAACGACACCAGCTTTGTTTTGGGTCCAAGCAGGTTGGCATACTGTTCCAGCAGGATCTGCCCGTCGTCATCCACCGGGATCACCTTCAACACCGCGCCCTTTTCGTCCGCCAGATGCTTCCACGGCACGATATTGGCGTGATGCTCCAGGTGGCTGACGATGATCTCGTCGCCGGCCTGAATGTGCTGACGTCCCCAGCTCTGCGCCACCAGGTTGATGGCCTCGGTGGCACCGCGCACGAACACGATCTCGTTGGGGGACCCCGCATTCAGAAAGGCACGCGATTTTTCGCGTGCTTCCTCATAGGCATCGGTCGCCCGTGCTGCCAGTTCATGCGCAGCACGATGAATGTTGGAGTTCTCATGCTCGTAGAACTTTGCCAGCCGTTCGATCACTGCACGCGGCTTCTGCGTAGTGGCGGCATTGTCCAGCCAGATCAGGGGCCGGCCGTTGACACGCTCGCTCAGAATCGGGAAGTCACGCCGCACCAGCTCCACATCGAACCCGGCGGGGGGGGCGACAGCGGCGAGCTGCGGCGCTGCCGACAACTGGCCTGGCGCGTGGATGCCGCCCTTTTCCAAGCTGGCATAATCCTGAAAGTAGAAGGGCGCTGCGACCTCATCAGTCTTGTTCCATGAGGAGCCAGCTGGCGGCATGCCGTACAACTGGCTGGCCAGTTTCGACAGCGCCGCTTCTTCCGGCAATCCTAAAGCAGCGAGATCAGGGTGTGGTACCCGCTCACTTGTACTCATGATACTTGTCCACCGCTACGTCATCGAGCACGGCTAGCGCGTCGTCGGTCAGGACCGCGAGCGAGCAATAGAGCGAGACGAGGTAGGAGGCGATGGCCTTGTGGTTGATGCCCATGAAACGCACCGACAGACCGGGACTCTGTTCGCCCTGCAGATTGGGCTGATACAGTCCGACGACGCCCTGGCGCGATTCGCCGGTGCGAAGCAGGATGATGCTGGTCTTGTTATTCTTGTCGACATTAATTTTGTCGCAAGGAATGAGCGGTACGCCGCGCCAGGTGATGAATTGTGAGCCGAACAGGGAAATGGTCGGAGGAGGTACGCCGCGACGGGTACATTCGCGACCGAAGGCGGCGATGGCCTTGGGGTGAGCGAGGAAAAAGCCGGGCTCTTTCCACACACGGGTCAGGAGTTCGTCCAAGTCGTCCGGAGTCGGTGCGCCGCTACGAGTCTTGATGCGCTGGTCCTTGGCGACATTGTTAAGCAGGCCGTATTCCTTATTGTTGATCAGTTCGCCTTCTTGGCGTTCCTTGATGGTTTCGACGATCAGGCGCAGCTGTTCACCAGTCTGGTCGAACGGGCTGCTGTACAGGTCAGCTACGCGGCTGTGTACATCCAACACGGTGTTAACCGCCGACAGCATGTATTCACGGCCCCATTCTTCATAATCAACATAGGTGGCTGGCAGTTCGCGTTCGTCACGTGCCGAGCAATCCACGATCACCTTGGAGGCATCTTTCACCTTGTTGACACGATAGATGCCAGCCTCGACCGGCACCCAGTTCAACAGATGCGGCAGCCAGCGCGGCGTGATGGTGGGCATCATCGGCCGCGTCTTGGTGGCATTGGCCAGGGTACGGGCGGCGACGTCGCCTAGTGCGGTTTGTGCGTCATGGATATCTGCCATGGTGTTCTCCTGAAAGTTAAGGTCTTATTTAAAGAATCTACGTATCGTTAAAAAACTGGCTGCCAAAACAAAAAAGCCAGTGATCCCCTAGGGGCGCACTGGCTTCCGGTCGTCCGGTCAGCTTCCGGGTTCATCTCATTTCCAGCACCTGATGCTTAATGGAAAAAGACAACCCTGATGAAAATTCACCGCGGCACTATAGCAAAAAAAAATCAGTTATTCAAATTACTTATTAGTTTATTCCAAAATATTCTATAAGCCACAATTCAATCAATGAATCCGCCTTTATTTTTACAGCTGGGCCTGAGTAATGGTGCTGCCGGGTGCAACTGATTTCGTCAGCCAGACATTGCCGCCTATGGTCGATCCCTGACCGATGGTGATGCGGCCGAGGATGGTGGCACCGGCGTAGATTACAACGTCATCTTCGACTATTGGATGTCGCGCGTTGCCTTTGACCAGCGCGCCGTCACTATCGACATCAAAGCGTTTTGCGCCCAAGGTAACCGCCTGGTAGAGGCGCACATTGCGGCCGATGATGGCGGTCTCGCCGATGACGACGCCGGTGCCATGGTCGATGAAGAAGCGTTCATCGATCTGGGCTCCCGGATGAATGTCGATGCCGGTGGCGGAGTGGGCGATTTCGGAGATGATACGGGCAATCAGGGGCACACCCAATTGATGCAGCTGATGGGCGATGCGATGATGGGTGATGGCGATGATGCCAGGGTAGCACACCAGCACCTCGTCGGCACTGCGGGCGGCCGGATCACCCTCAAAGGCGGCGCGAATGTCGCTGTCGAGCAGGGCCCTGATGCTGCCCAAGCCACGGGCAAATTCACGCACGATGTCGCAGGCATGATCTTCGGCATCACCTTCTGCGCCGGCAAACTTGAGTTCGCGCGCTACCTGATCACACAACTCACGCAGGCTGACATCCAGCGTGTGACCGACAAAATAATCAATGCCGTCATCATTAAGCCCTGGCGGCCCGAGACGATTCGGGAACAATGCAGCAGACAATCCCTCAACAATTAAAATGAGTGATTTCCGCGATGGTAATTTCGGTGGCCGGTTCAGGCGCTGCCGATTTTCCAGCGAAGCAACACGCAACTGCCTCAACTCGGCGACCACCGAGTCGATCTCGTGCCTTAGTTGCCTGTGTGTGCCGATGGCGGTGACATTGTCGCTCATGAAGCCAGTCCATTAGCGTCAAACAGCCCGTCGAACAGGATGGAGCTGAGATAACGCTCACCTGAGTCAGGCAGGATGACGACGATGGTTTTGCCTGCGTTCTCCGGTCGCTTGGCTTGGCGTACTGCGGCGGCAACCGCCGCACCGCCGGAAATCCCGGCGAGTATGCCTTCCTCGCGCGCCAGACGGCGGGCATAGAGAATCGCATCCTCGTTGCTAACCTGTTCGACTTCATCGATCAGCGACAGGTCGACATTGCCCGGCACGAAGCCGGCGCCGATACCCTGAATCTTATGCGGGCCGGGTTTGAGTTCCTCACCGGCGCGCCTTTGGCTCAGGATCGGGCTGGCGGAGGGTTCGACCGCAATCGACTTGATGGCGCGGCCACGGGTATTCTTGATATAGCGCGACACGCCGGTAATGGTGCCGCCAGTGCCGACGCCTGCCACGAAGATATCCACCTGGCCCTCAGTGTCATCCCAGATTTCAGGCCCGGTTGTAGCCTCGTGAATCGCCGGGTTTGCCGGATTATTGAATTGTTGCAGCAACACATAGCGACCGGGGTCGGAAGCGGCAATCTCCTCGGCCTTTTCGATCGCGCCCTTCATGCCGCGCGCACCTTCGGTCAGGACCAGAGTCGCACCATAGGCGACCAGAAGTTTCCGTCGCTCAATGCTCATGGTTTCCGGCATGGTCAGGGTCAAAGGAATGCCACGTGCCGCCGCAACGAACGCCAGCGCGATGCCGGTGTTGCCACTGGTGGGTTCAACGATTTCCTTGCCAGGGCCAAGCCACCCGCGCTTCTCGGCATCCCAGATCATGGCGGCGCCGATGCGGCACTTCACCGAATAAGCCGGATTTCGGCCTTCGATCTTGGCCAGAATGGTGGCAGGCGCGCCATCCACAATGCGGTTAAGTTTCACCAGCGGGGTATGGCCGATGGAGAGCGAATTGTCCTGATAAACAGTCATGATATTGTCCTCATGGAAAGCACATATTCAACAAATTACATCGACCATGCCCCATCGCGCAGAGGGTGACAGTAGAAACCGGTTGAAATTCAGGGTTGCTTCTGTTCCCCCCGCGCTCGTTCAAAAGAACCCTTGGGGCATGGTCCAAATTCTTTTCAAGTTCAGTTCTTCCTGAGGAAAAACTGATATTCACCATTGTGCTCCTGCCAGCCCAGGAGTTCCAGACCGGTTTGCCTGGCCAGAGACTCGAAGAAGCTAACCGAACCGCTGTCGGTGGAAACTACCTTGACCACTTCACCGACTAGCAGGCTCTCAAGCGAGCGCTTGGTGTTCAAAACAGGAAGAGGGCAACTAAGGCCGCGCGCATCTAGCGAGTGATCGAAGTGCATGGTTTCATTGCCATCAAAGAAGCTTGCGTGTGCCAGTCTTGCCATGTCATGGTTTCCTGAGGAAAAATTGGAATTGGCCGTTGCGCTCAAAAGACGCCAACAGCGTCAGGTGTGCGTGGCGGGCATAGGTATGAAAATCGTTAGCACTTTCCTGGTCGCCGGTGACGACTTTCAGGATCTCCCCCGAATTCAGGGCCTCTAATGCTTGCTGGGTAGACAGCAGGGGTCGCGGCAAGCTGAGTCCGCGCACATCTATGGCGCGATCGAAACTGATTTTTTGCGTCAGCCTGGCCATGGTTTATTCAGATTACAGCCAGAAAGACTTTAGTCGCCTTGAAACTGGCGACAACTTCACTGCCAACCTGGAGTCCAAGTTCGTTGATGGATCTCGTGGTCACCAGGGACGAAACAGTGCCGAGCGGAGTGTCTATTTCGACCTCGCAAAGAACGTCACCCAGCACAACCTCGCGTATCCTTCCGGCGAACTGGTTGCGACTGTTAATTGCCTTAATCGTCATGAAGCAAACTCCTTATTGGCGCTTAGAGTTTGGCGATGGCGACTTCGGTCGACTTGACCAGAGCCAGCACTTCAACGCCGGGCGCGAGTCCCAACTCCTTGACCGAGCGGGTGGTGATAACTGCGGTGACGAGGCCCGCCGGCGTATCAACATCCACTTCGGACACAACCGGGCCAGTAATAATTTCCTTGATGCGGCCACGGAATTGATTGCGCACGTTGATGGCTTGGATGGCCATGATTGTCCCTTCAGTACGAAATTGCAAGAAATGGCAGCGATGGTAACCAGCCGATGCGTCGCTCTGGGGTGACTACAGGCTTTACTGATTTCAACTTGTAGCGATCGCTTAACTTGCTACGCAGTTCAGTCGCAGAACGGCGGCTATAGATGATGGGGAGTCCCAGCCTGGTTGCACGAATGGTGGCGTTATAGAGCATGGTGTGACTCAGTTGATCGGTCAAGCAGACCACCAGCTTGACGCGGGCGGGAATGGCCCGCCTCGCGTCTGCAGGCTTTCTTCCGCCCCAATGTTCGACATTCTCCAGTCCATGTTCTGCCAGTTCGCGCAGAATCATGTCTATCCTGTCACCACCGATTACCAGCGTGGTCATGAAAATTGTCCTGTCGGGGCGGTCATTACAGCACCTTACTTGGCGTAGATCTGATCGAACACACCGCCATCGGAAAAATGTGTCTTCTGGGTCTTGGTCCAACCGCCAAACACGTCATCGATCTTAACCAGATTGATCTTGGGGAACTGCGGCTCATACTTCTTGGCCACCGACTCCAAGGTAGGACGGTAGTAGTTCTTGGCGGCAATTTCCTGCCCTTCTTCGCTATACAAATAGTTGAGGTAGGCTTCCGACACGGCGCGCGTCTTGTGTTTGTCCACTACCTTGTCCACCACAGACACCGGTGGCTCAGCCAGGATCGACAGCGACGGCACCACGATCTCGAACTTGCCCGGAGTTTCTTTCAACGCCAGGAACGCTTCGTTTTCCCAAGCCAACAACACATCACCAATGCCACGTTCGACAAAAGTGGTGGTTGATCCTCGCGCACCGGAATCCAGCACCGGCACGTTCTTATAGAGCTTGGCAACGAATTCACGTGCCTTGGTCTCGTCGTTGTTGTTCTGCTTCAAGGAATAGGCCCAAGCCGCCAGATAATTCCAGCGTGCACCACCGGAAGTCTTGGGGTTGGGCGTGATCACCTCCACGCCCGGCTTGACTACGTCATTCCAGTCGTGGATGCCTTTGGGATTGCCCTTCCTGACCAGGAATACAATGGTAGAGGTATAGGGTGAACTGTTATTCGGCAAGCGCTTTTGCCAATCTTTTGGAATCAGCTTTGCCTTGTCGTACAGGGCATCGATATCATAGGCCAGCGCCAGAGTGACGACATCGGCTTCCAATCCGTCGATCACGGCCCGTCCTTGCTTGCCCGAGCCGCCATGGGAAGCCTTTACCGAGACGTTATCACCGGTCTTGGCTTTCCAGTACTTGGCGAAAGCCACGTTGTAGTCCTGATACAGTTCGCGCGTCGGATCATAGGACACGTTAAGCAGGCTGATATCTGCTGCCGAAGCCAGCAACGGCGCAGTTAGCGCCAGCGCCGCCAGCAGCGTGGTCAATACGAAGGTCTTGGTTTTCATTGGGTATCCTTTAAATGATATAAATGATGGAGTCACGATTAAAATGAGACCTGGAAGCGGGCAAGCAGGGCGCGCTCATCAGGCCGGTCTGCGACCTTGTTGGTGGTTGCGTTGTAACTATTGCTGGCCCCGGTCGTCGTGTTGTATGCAGGGCCTGAAGTGGCGCCGCCATCAAACGTGGTCTGTGCGTAATTCAGCACGATCTTGGCATTCGAATTCAGATACCAGTTGACGCCTACCGTCCAGGTCTTGGCACGACTGGCACTCAAAGTAGGATCGGCATAAGATTGCAACAGGGTTGCAGTGGCATCCGCGCTGGTTTGCGAAGCCAGTACGCCACTTGCGTTCTTGAAAGTGTCGCTATCCAAGCTAAATTCGGCATAGCGCCCAGTCAGCTCCCAAGCTCCCCAACCACCCTTGTCAAGATCAAAATCATGCTTGGGCTTCACTCCCTTGAAGGACGCATCCTCACCCGTCAACAAATAGGTCGCTGCGATTTGCCAGGCATCATGCGTCAAGTTCCTCTTGGAGCCTGCCAGAACATTAGTAGTACCCGTTTGCAATGCGGTCTGTGATACTGCCGCCGGTGGAGTGCCAGATGTTGTGCTGTTGCCACCACCTGCAGGCGAGCCACCGCTGGCCAGACTGACGCCTTGTTCAACCCGGGCGTATTCGCCGATAAGACCAAACGAACCTACGTAGTAACTTGCCTGTGGCGTGACGCGCAGACGTTTGCCGTCCGCGATCACTGCCGGACTGTAGCGGAAGAATACTTGCTGACCTTCAGTCACGTAGGCCGGCAGACCGTTGCGCGAACCATCGGCCGCCTGTGCGTCGGTCCAGTTAAGCGCTTTTTCGCCGGTAGAATCGGTATAGGTCGCGCCAATACCAAAGCTCAGGCCAGCCAGTGCATTGTCAGAATCCTTGAACGGGGAAGCAAACAGGCGCCCGGTGAATTCCTTGTCACCACTGAACGAGGTGCCGGTAGTGGCATTGCCGCCATCAATCACACCGTTATTGAGGCCGAAGGCATAGTTCAACTTGTTGTCGAGTACACCACCATAAATTGCCACGCCCTGGTCGCGGTTAGGCAGGATATTGTTGGAGATATAACTTCTTTCGATAAACTTGATGTCGCCACCACTTTGCAGGCGCTCGAGACCGACGAAGGGCTTGTATTTACCCACTCGCACGTTGAAAGCCGGATTGAAGCGGCCATCAACATAGGCATCGACTACCGAGGCGCTACCGCCGGCAAATTCTTCTGTGAAGCGGAAGTCGTATTTGCCAAACACCGTACCTTCGATGGTTGGACGCAGGCGGCGTGCCACCCAGGTATCATTCGCGTCATGGAATCCGGTGATCGGATTAAGGCTGCCGGCACGCGCATCGCTGCGGTTGCGTACTTCATTGGCGCCACTGTCGAACGCACGATAGTCTTCCTGGATCAGGCCGCGCAGCTTGATTTCGTTCTGCCCATCAGCAGATTGCAAACCAAAGCCCTTTTCACTGGCCTTGACGATAGGGGTTTCCTTCTTTGCAGCGGCCGCGTCTTCTGAGGCGATCTCGCTCTTGCGTGCCAGAACCTTGACCTTCTGGTCAAGCTCCTGCACTAGTTGGCGCAGTTGCTCCAGTTCTGAACTGTCGTTTGCGAGTGCCACTTGCGGCGCTGAAATAATGCCGCCGCCGATGAGCAGTGACGCGATTAATTTTCTCTTGAATTGCATGCAGTTCCCCTAATGTATTATCGGTGTTTTGCGCTCCTCCTGTGGTTGGGTCGGTGCGCTGAAGGCCGGTTATGTACTCGCTCCGGCATGTCCGGTCGCTTGAATATTCAAGGCGCGAAGCCCAGGATTCAAGGCAGAAATGATCCTAAATACGGATCTTTTCCTTGCGTTCGATCTGAGTCACCTTACCTTCGTGAACCACGATTTCGATAGAGCCGAAATTGAGACCGGAAAGTGCGCGGGTAATGCTGTCCAGCACATGCCTTTCCTGTGAACTCGTACTGTTCTGCAAAGGGATCGGTTGCTGATGGTCAATAGCTGCCATGACTTAAGTCCGTAATCTGTTTATTTAAACAACGGAGTGAACTATAAGAAGGATAGCAAATAATGTAAAAGACTATTTTAGAATATTTATATATAAAAAATAGAATATCATGGCGTCTGGAACCAGACTCATGCGACAGGTTTTCTTAGGGCGCATCGATTTATCCGAAAGATGCCATTCAACAAATTCAGGTAAAAACATGCGCCCCAAAGGCTTACGAAAAAGCAAGGAATCGGCCCACTGATGCCACGGCCGATCAGGTGAAGAGCACTCCCTAACGATGAGACGGGGGAAAAATCAATCAAGCATTGATCGCTAGAATTTCCCGCAAGGCATCGACTAGCGTCTGGCACTGTTCATCCGTGCCAATGGTGATACGTAGAAAGGGAGCAATGCGTGCTGGCTTGCCGAAGTGGCGCACGATGATGCTGCATTCACGCAATTTTGCGCTGAGAGTTGCGCCATCATGCGCGGGATGGCGAGCGAAGATGAAGTTGGCAGCGGACGGTAACACCTTGAATCCCATGTCCTCGAGTTCCTTCACCAGGCGCTGACGCGTTGCCATGACCTGATGGCGAGTAGCTTCGAAATAATCCTGATCTTCCATAGCAGCGACACCACCGGCAATGGCGAAGCGATCCAGCGGGTAGGAATTGAAACTATCCTTAACCCGGGTCAGAGCCTCGATCAGGTCAGGATGCCCCAGCGCGTAGCCCAGACGCAGGCCTGCCAGCGATCTGGATTTTGACAGGGTATGCACCACCAGCAGATTTTGGTAAAGATTGACCAGAGGGGCTGCCGACTCACCGCCAAAATCGATGTAGGCCTCATCCACCACCACCACCGAACCCGTATTGCTCTGCAACAGACGCTCGATCTCGCTTAAAGCCAATGGGCATCCGGTCGGCGCATTCGGGTTGGGAAAAATGATACCGCCGTTGGGACGGAAATAATCCATCATGCGGATCTCAAAATTGTCTGTCAGCGCAATAGTCTGGTACGCAATACCGTACAACTTGCAGTACACCGGATAGAAACTGTAGGTGATGTCCGGGAACAAGATGGGTGCGTCATGCTTCAGCAAGGCCTGAAATACATGCGCCAGCACTTCATCAGATCCGTTGCCGACAAACACCTGATTTGTTTTCAAGCCGAAATATCCGGCGATCGTCTGTTTCAGGCGGTCGGCATTCGGGTCCGGATACAAGCGCAGGGTGTCGCCCACCACTGCATGCAATGCTTCAAGCACACGGAGACTGGGTCCATAGGGATTTTCGTTGGTGTTGAGCTTGACCAAATTGGCGAGCTTTGGCTGCTCGCCCGGCACATAAGGGGTCAGTTCATGAACCACGGGGCTCCAGAAACGGCTCATGGCTAACTTAGCGACTTCAACCGGTACTCCGCCGAACGGGCATGTGCCTGCAAACCCTCGCCATCCGCCAGAGTCGAGGCGATGCGGCCCAGAGTCTGCGCGCCGGCCTCCGACACCATGATCAGACTGCTGCGTTTCTGAAAGTCATAAACGCCTAAGGGGGACGAGAAGCGTGCGGTACGCGAGGTCGGCAGCACGTGGTTGGGGCCGGCGCAATAATCGCCCAGTGCCTCGCAGGTCTGCCGGCCCATAAAGATGGCACCTGCATGCCGGATCTTCTTGGATAGGGCCACAGGATCATCGACGGAGAGTTCCAGATGTTCCGGCGAAATGTAATTGGCAATTTTTACCGCTTCATCGAGGTCGCGCACCTTGATCAAGGCGCCACGGCCCTCCAGCGATTCAGTGATGATGTTCTTGCGCGGCATGGTTTCCAGTAGCCGGTTGATGGATTCCTCCACGCGATCGAGGAACTCGCCACTTGGAGACAACAGGATGGCCTGCGCCAGTTCATCGTGTTCAGCCTGCGAGAACAGATCCATTGCCACCCAATCCGGATTGGTCTTGCCATCGCAGATCACCAGGATCTCAGAAGGCCCTGCCACCATGTCGATACCGACCACGCCGAACACGCGACGCTTGGCGGCAGCAACATAGGCATTACCAGGGCCCACCACTTTGTCCACCTGCGGCACGGTAGCTGTACCATAGGCCAGAGCGCCTACCGCCTGTGCGCCACCAATGCAAAACACACGATCGACACCGCACACAGCGGCAGCGGCCAGCACCAGGGGATTTCTCTCGCCACCTGGCGTCGGCACCACCATGATCAATTCTTTCACCCCGGCAACCTTGGCCGGAATGGCATTCATCAAGACCGAAGATGGGTAAGCCGCCTTGCCACCCGGCACGTACAAGCCGACGCGATCAAGTGCCGTCACCTGCTGGCCCAGCATGGTGCCGTCAGCCTCGGTATAACTCCAGGAACTCATCAGCTGCCGCTCGTGATAACTCCGCACCCGTGTCGCGGCCGCCTGTAGTGCCTCACGCTGGTCGGCCGGGAGACCACTCAAGGCATCAAGCAAATGCGCCTGCGGCAGTTCCAGATCCTGCATGCTCTCGGCCGTCAGACGATCAAAGCGCTGCGTATATTCCAGCACGGCCGCATCGCCGCGCTTCTTCACATCGCTCAATATGCCAGCAACCACGACATCAATCTGATCATCCTGCGCGCCTTCGAAGGCCAGCAACTGATGCAATGACGCATCAAAAGTGGCGTCGGTAGTATTGTAACGTCTGATCTTCAACATAATTTCTCCTATAAAACAGCTGCGGCAAAGGCATCGATAATCGGCTGAATTTGAGCCCGTTTGAGTTTGAGCGAGGCCTGATTCACCACCAACCGCGAACTGATGGCCATGATCTCTTCCACTGCCACCAGCCCATTGGCGCGCAAGGTGTTGCCGCTGCTGACCAGATCGACAATTGCGTCCGACAGCCCAACCAGCGGCGCCAGTTCCATCGAGCCATACAGCTTGATGAGATCGACATGCATGCCTTTTTCGGCAAAATGATCGCGAGCGATTCTTGTATATTTGGTTGCTACCCTGAGGCGTGCTCCACTACGTGCGGCGCCGAGGTAATCGAAGCCCTCGCGTACCGCCACCATCATCCGGCACTCCGCGATTTTGAGATCCAGCGGCTGATACAACCCCTCGCCGCCATGCTCGACCAGGACGTCACGACCCGCGATACCGAGGTCGGCGCCACCATTCTGTACATAAGTCGGCACGTCCGAGGCGCGCACGATGAGAAGCCTCACCTCTTCGCGATTGGTGGCTATGATGAGCTTGCGCGAAGCTTCCGGATCCTCGGCCGGGGTAATGCCCGCAGCCGCCAGCAATGGCGTGGTTTCCTCGAAGATACGTCCCTTGGATAAGGCAATGGTAATCATGGTGTTCTCAATGGGAAGGCTTGATGGACAGGATTAACAGATTCCGATGATTTACAGGATTAAACCTCAATCCATCCACAAAGTCAGCCCTGAAATCCTGCCAATCCGACAAATTCCGTTAATCCTGTCAAAAAGTTCTTTATCTCTCGCGCCTGATCTGCGCGCCCAATTGCATCAGCTTCTGTTCCAGCCGTTCATACCCGCGGTCGAGATGATAAATGCGCTCGATGGTGGTTTCACCCTCTGCCACCAACCCTGCCAGCACCAGACCGGCGGACGCACGCAGATCGGTCGCCATCACGGTAGCGCCCTGTAATCGGTCGACACCGCGAACGATAGCCGAGTTGCCGTCGATCTGAATGTCCGCACCCAAGCGCTGCAGTTCCACCGCGTGCATGAAGCGATTCTCGAAGATGGTTTCACGCATCACCGCCGTGCCGACTGCCACAGTATTAATCGCCATGAACTGGGCCTGCATATCGGTCGGAAAGGCCGGGTAAGGGGAGGTACGGATGGAGACCGCATTCAGTTTTTTTGGTGCGCGCAAGGTAATCGCCTCGAACCGGGACGATTTTTCAGACGTGATGTCACAGCCGGCATCCATCAGCTTGTCGATCACCGAATCCAGATAGCCCATTGATGTACCCGTCAACCGGACCGTGCCGCCAGTGACCGCTGCCGCACACAGATAGGTACCGGTCTCGATACGATCCGGCATGATGCGGTGGGTGGCGCCATGCAGTTTTGACACGCCACGAATGCGAATCACGTCAGTGCCGGCGCCGCTAATTTGAGCGCCCATGGCACAAAGACATTGCGCCAGATCAACCACTTCCGGCTCACGTGCGGCATTCTCGATGACAGTTTCGCCCTCCGCCAGACAGGCGGCCATCATCAGGTTCTCGGTACCGGTCACAGTCACCATATCGGTAAACAATCGCGCGCCGCGCAATTTGGCCACCTTGGCGTTGATATAGCCATGCTCCACCTTGACCTCGGCACCCATCGACTGCAAGCCCTTGATGTGCTGATCGACCGGACGTGCGCCGATCGCACAACCACCAGGCAGGCTGACATGCGCCTCACCGCAGCGCGCGACCAGCGGCCCCAGCACCAACACCGAGGCACGCATGGTCTTGACCATTTCATAAGGGGCCGCCGGATTATTGAGGCCGGAGGCATCCAGCGTCAGCGTGTCATCGTCCTGCTCCACCTTGACACCCATCTGGGTGAGCAGCTTGAGCATGGTCCCAATGTCATGCAATGCCGGCACGTTGGTCAGGATCAGCGGTTCAGCCGTCAACAATGCCGCGCAAATAATTGGCAGGGCCGCATTCTTGGCGCCGGAAATCCGGACTTCGCCCTTGAGCGTCTGACCGCCCTGTATCACTAACTTGTCCAAATCAGGCCTCTAGCAATTTCTGCAGTTCGCCATTCTGATACATCTCACGGATGATGTCTGCGCCGCCAATGAACTCGCCCTTGATGTACAACTGCGGGATAGTTGGCCAGTTAGCGTAGGCCTTGATGCCTTCGCGGATTTCAGGGTCTTGCAGCACGTCAACCGCGACATAGTCCTTGAGACCGCAGGCAGTAAGGATCTGCGCTGCGGTACTGGAAAAGCCGCATTGCGGAAATTTCGGCGATCCCTTCATGTAGAGCACTACCGGGTTAGCGGTGACCTGTACCCGTATTTTTTCCTGAACGCTCATGGTAATACCCCTTAACTTTCTATGTTTGCCCAAGCTTCGGGCGTGAAGGTACGCATGGAAAGCGCGTGAATTTCAGAGTGCATGCGCGCTCCCAATGCCTTATATACTAACTGATGCTGTGCCACCCGGCTTTTTCCAGCAAATTGCCGGCTGACGATTACGGCATCGAAATGCTGACCATCGTCGCCCTGCACCGAGACATGCTCGCAGGGCAAACCCTGCAAGATGTAATTTTTGACGTCTATTGCCGACAGCATGCCATTATCCTCTCAATTTGTAGCCGCATTTGAGCAAGTGCAAGGTCAACCACGACAACAACAAAAAACTGATGCCGACCACGGTCAGGCTGATCGCGGGGTCCATGTCGCCACTACCAAAGAAACCATAGCGAAAACCGTCAATCATGTAGAAAAACGGATTCAAATGCGACAACTTCTGCCACACCGGTGGCAGCGAATGTATCGAATAAAACACGCCGGACAGAAACGACAACGGCATGATGATGAAATTCTGAAATGCCGCCATCTGATCAAATTTTTCCGCCCAGATACCGGCGATTATGCCAAGTGCCCCCAGCAGGGCACCGCCCAGCACGGCGAAAGCCAGAATCAACCACGGATGCGCAAGTGGCAGATCGACGTAGAACAGCGCCACCAGCCATACAGCGAAACCCACCACCACGCCGCGCAGAATCGCTGCGGCCAGGAAGGCCAGGAAAATTTCCCAATAGGCTAGAGGGGTCAACAACAGAAACACGATATTGCCCATCACCTTGGCCTGGATCAGGCTGGACGAACTGTTGGCGAAGCTGTTCTGCAACAGCGACATCATCATCAGCCCAGGGATCAGGAACGCTGTGTAACTGATGCCCGGATACACCTCAACATGTTTTTCCAGCACATGTGAGAAAATCAGCAAATAAAGCAGCGCGGTGATGACCGGCGCCGCCACGGTCTGAAAGCTCACCTTCCAGAAACGCAGGATCTCTTTCTTGAACAAAGTCCAGACGCCCCTCATGCGCGGACAATCTCCATGAACA
Source organism: uncultured Methylobacillus sp. (assembly GCA_903824575.1). Lineage (GTDB taxonomy): Bacteria > Pseudomonadota > Gammaproteobacteria > Burkholderiales > Methylophilaceae > CAIJXJ01. The sequence continues at coordinate 47,282 of CAIJXJ010000004.1, read as the reverse complement.
CATCTTCCAGATCAGGCTCGATCAACTGCAACTCTTCGACCCTGATATTTGTCGCGCGCAATTCGGCCAGCACCATCTCGATCTCTGCCGCTTCGTTCAGGGCCAGCGTAAAGGTGTCAGCATCCTGGCTACGTAGCAAGTGGCTCAAGGACTGCGGCAAACTGGCCGACCCCAGTTTGAGACGCAATTTCTTGCCGGGCACGCGCTTCAATAGATTCTCGGTACTATCCAGCGCCACGACCTCGCCCTGCTTTAACATGGCGACACGCGAACACAGGGTTTCGGCTTCTTCCAGATAATGCGTGGTCAGAATGATAGTCATGCCTTCACGGTTCAGGCGCTGGATGAACTGCCACAACAACTGGCGCAATTCAACATCCACTCCCGCAGTCGGCTCGTCCAGAACCAGTACCGGTGGCCTGTGTGCCAGCGCCTGTGCGATCAGCGCACGCCGCTTCATGCCCCCGGACAGACGTCGCATGTTGGTGTGGGCCTTGTCGGTCAAGCCAAGGTTGTCGATAACTTCGTCAATCCATGGGTCGTTCTCCGGCCCGAGGCCAAAATAGCCGGACTGAAAGCGCAGCATCTCACGCACCGTGAAAAACGGATCAAACACCAGTTCCTGCGGCACCACGCCAAGGCACCGTCGCGCGTTGCGATAATCTTCAACCACATCATGGCCCATGACGGCAAGACGCCCGCTAGTGGGCCGCAGCAACCCGGCCAACAGGTTGATCAGGGTCGATTTTCCCGCGCCATTGGGTCCCAACAGGGCGAAGAACTCACCCTGCTCAATGCTCAGGTTGATGTTATTCAGTGCCGACAGGGGGCCGAATGACTTGTGTATCTGCTCAATCTGGATCGCGGGTGTCATGTGAATCGGCCGGAACTTCGTCCGGCCACCACTTTAATGGGCAGTGCCTGCGCGCTGCGGAATCAGCCCCAGCACTTCATACAGGGTAGCCAGGCTAATCATGGTAGGTGGCAAGTTGGCATAGGTCACACTGACTTTGGCACTCTGTGCCATGCGCAGCCATTCAAACATCAGGCTAATGGCCGAGGAATCAACATCAACGACTTCACCCAGGTCGATTTCAACATTACCCGTGAACAGCGACAGGCTCTCCGAGAGCAGAGCGCTGACGGTTTCCACCGTCATGGCACTGTGGATGACCAAACGTTCGCCTTGTTGCTCGATCAGGCTCATCAGATTAGCTTCTTATCGGCACTTGAGCCGCTCTTGTTCTTGTCGACAAGCTTCTGGATCAGGATGTCCATGCCATCTTTCTTGATCGTCTCATCAAACTGGCTGCGATAGCTGGTGACGATGCTGACATCTTCGATAGTGACATCAATGACCTTCCATTCCTCGGCAAACATTTCCAGACTGTAATCTACCTTCACCGGTTGGCCACCGGATTGCAGGATCAAAGTCTTGACCACCACCTTGGTATCTCCCGGCTGCGAACGCAAGGGCTTGTACTCCATGGTCTGGTTGCGGAACTTGGACAGCGCTGAGGAATAAGTTCGAACCAGCAGATTGCGGAACTCAACAACGAATTTTTCCTGCTGCTCGCGGCTCGACTTCGGCCAGTTGCGCCCCAGCACCAGTTGCGACATGCGCTCGAAATTGAAATGCGGAAGGATCTTCTCCTCCGTCAACGCGACAATCTTTTTGGTGTCGCCATTCTGAATGTCCTTGTCCTTCTTGAGTATATCCAGAACTTCGGTTGCCGTGGTCTTGATCAGGACATCTGGAGCCACCACATCGGCAAATGCAACCGTACTAAATGCAAATACTGCTGCTGCCAGCAAGCCAATCATCTTCTTCATGCTTATTCTGCTTTCTTGTCATTTGTTTCTGAGGCCTTGCTGGTAAGGAATTTTCCTATCATATCTTCCAGCACCAGCGCATTCTGCACCTTGCCAATCTTGTCACCATTCTTCAGATTTTCGTCGCTGCCTCCGGGGAGTAAACTGATGAACTGTTCCCCCAGCAGCCCCGAGGTATAGATCGGTGCGATAGTATCCTTATCAAAATGATAACGCGTATCGATATTCACCGTGACCACAGCCGCCTTGGTCGTATCATCAAAATGAATGTCTGCGACGCGGCCCACCACCACACCCGCGCTCTTCACCGGTGCGCGCACCTTGAGCCCGCCGATATTTTCGTAATCGGCGTGAAGGGAATAAGTCACGCCCAGATTCGATGAGGTCAGGTTGCCCACCTTCATGGACAAGCCAACCAACGCAGCCACACCGGCTGCCACAAAAATTCCCACCCATAAATCCAGTGTCGTACGGTCCATTTTTTCTCCTAGCCGATCATGAAGGAAGTCAGCACAAAATCCAGTCCCAGCACTGCAAGCGATGAATTGACCACAGTCCGTGTCGTGGCCCGGCTCACGCCTTCTGCCGTCGGCGGAGCGTCATAACCCTCAAACAATGCAATGATGGTGCAAGCGATACCAAAGACGAAACTCTTGATGACGCCATTGACGATGTCCTCTCGAAAATCCACGCTAGCCTGCATCTGAGACCAGAAAGCGCCATCATCTATCCCCAGCAGAGGCACCGCTACCAGATAGCCGCCAAATACGCCCATCATGGAAAACAGAGCAGCCAGCAAGGGCATTGAAATCACGCCGGCCCAAAAGCGCGGCGCCACCACACGAGCAATCGGGTTGACCGCCATCATTTCCATGGCTGAGAGTTGTTCGGTTGCCTTCATCAAGCCGATCTCGGCTGTGATCGCAGTACCCGCGCGACCAGCAAACAGCAAGGCGGTCACCACCGGACCCAGTTCACGTACCAGGGACAACGCGACCAGCACGCCAATGGCATCGGACGAACCATACTTCTGCAAGGTGTTATAGCCTTGCAACCCCAGCACCATTCCGACAAATAGCGCCGACACCAGCATGATGATCAAGGACAGCACGCCGGTAAAATATATTTCCCGTACAGTCAGGTGAAAACGGCGCAGGCTCTCGCCAGACAGCGCCAACGTATAGAAGAAGAAACGCGAGGCAGAGCCCAGGCGCCAGATGCGATCAATGAAGCGGTGACCGATGTTGCGTAAACCTCTGTTCATGCGATCAAACATTGACGCCTCTCAGCATATCCTGACGGTAATCCGGCGCTGCATAGTGGAATGGTACCGGACCGTCGGCCTCGCCATGTACGAACTGGTGTACGAACGGCATCTCGGAGGCGCGCAGATCATCTGGCGTGCCTTCCGCCACTACCACCCCGTTGGACACGAAATAGACGTAATCGACGAAAGAAAATGTCTCGTGCACATCGTGTGTCACCACGATGGAGGTCGCACCCAACGCATCGTTCAGGTTGCGAATCAGGTTGACGATCACGCCCATTGAAATCGGGTCCAACCCGGCGAACGGCTCGTCATACATGATGATGGCGGGATCCAGCGCCACCGTCCGCGCCAGCGCCACACGCCGTGCCATGCCGCCGGACAGCTCTGCCGGCATCAGGTCGCGCGCACCGCGCAATCCAACCGCATTTAATTTCAGCAGCACCAGGTCACGAATGATTGATTCAGGCAGACTGGTATGCTCTCGCATCGGAAAAGCCACATTGTCAAATACAGACAGATCGGTAAACAAGGCCCCAAACTGGAACAGCATACCCATCTTGCGTCGCATCCTGTAAACCTCGTCGCGCGATTGCTGGTGCACCACCCGGCCATCTACTCGCACCTCACCCTCGCTAGGCGCGAGTTGTCCACCGATGAGGCGCAGCAAGGTCGTTTTTCCGGAGCCGGAGCCGCCCATAATGGCCACCACTTTGCCTCGCGGAAAGCGCATGTTGATGCCTTTGTGCAGCAAACGGCTGTTATAGGCAAAGGATAGGTTGTTTATTTCGACGATGGTGTCGCTCATAGGCGTGAGATTCTAATTCAAAACGCAGCCGGATGCGAATGGTGCAAAGTGTAGCAAATAAAAAACCCGCCAAAGCGGGCTTTGGTTGCAACATTTTTTAGACGGACTTACACAGCGTGTAAAAAGTATTACCATCCTCCACATAGCTCGTATCCGCTGTCGTCAAAACCATATCTGCTGACTCTTTCACTGCCCTGAGGACGCCAGAATTCGGCTTGCCATCATCGATCTGATTATCAATCGCAAAGGCCGCCTTGTCCGGAATATGCGACTCGCAGATCACGGCCCCTTTGAGACCGGTACCAGCATCAGCCGTACTGCGAAAGGCGTCGCCACCCTCCTGCACACCCAACTTTCCAGAATATGCATTGATCGGCCCACCTCCGTCTGAACCACCGACAAATCCAGCCCGGCGCATATGCATCCAGAAGTTGTAGCTTTCACCACTACTAGCATCAAAATTACCAGCCAGCACACCATTACCATTCCCGTTGCTGGAAGTTGTGCCCCAACGCGCATCCGCCCCGCTGTCATCACCCGGAATCGACTTGTAACGATCCTGATAGCCGTAGAAACCAACCGTGGTACCGGAAAAATCAGAAATCACATTTTTAATTCTGGCTGAAGTAATCAACTCCTGCCCCTTGAGCACACCACCTAACAACAGACCAATAATGACAAGTACGATCGACAACTCGATCAATGTAAAACCCGATTGTTTTTTCATCCTATCGCTCCTTTATCTCGCCTTCACTGCACCTCATTCGTTTCAATAAAAAATATCCTGTCAATTAATAACTTACAGGATATTTATTTTAATTGAATCTCTATTTTTTTACAAGGCTGTGTAGTAACTGTTACTGGTGGCTATCACATTTAAATGACTGGAGAGGCCTGAAAATGTGGCCCTGTCGCTGCTGCGGAAATGAATCGGGGGTGGCAAAGCCACCCCCGATTCAGAGTCCATTTATGGGTTCAACCTTATTTCAAGCCCTGCACGTAATCAGCCACGGCGGCAATTTCCTGATCAGACAATCTGGCCGCAATAACTTTCATCATCGGGGCATTGGCGCGCTCCCCTGAACGGAAGGCCTTCAACTGATTGCTCAGGTATTCCGCATGCTGACCGGCAAGACGCGGATATTGCACCGGCAACCCGGCACCGTTAGCACCATGACAGGCAGCGCACGCAGGGACATTCTTATCGGCGATGCCGCCCTTGTAAATACTCTCACCCTCAGAACCGGCACCATTAGTCTTGGCCGAGCCAGCCTTGGCTGTCTGAGAACTAAAATAAGCAGCAAGATTGCTGACATCCTCTTCGGTCAGCGTACCCGCCATCGGCCCCATCACAGGGTTAGCTCGCGTGCCGGCCTTGAAGTTCTTCAACTGTTTGCTGAGATACTCTGGAAACTGACCTGCCAGCTTAGGGTTCGCCGGCATCACGCTATTGCCATCGGCGGCATGGCAGGCCACGCACACCGTCGTGGCCATCACTGAGCCCTTGGCCGCATCACCCGTCGCGTGAGCGCTCATTGCGCCCAACAGAACTGCCACAAACACCGCAATTTTCCGGAAATACATGACTACCCCTTGAGACTGTTTGATCGTTGAAGCCCGCAGGCCTGAATGCGTGTCATTTTAACCAAGTTCAAGGTATCGTGGTAGCATTTCGACCCTGCCAAAATCCAGTCGCGAAAACAATGCCTCTCTTCCAGAACGCCGAATTCTTTATCTCCGCCAATCAGTTGCGAGATTTGCCGCCCGCTACCGGCATCGAGATCGCCTTTGCCGGACGCTCCAATGCCGGAAAATCCAGCGCCATCAATACCCTGGCCAACCACAACCGTCTGGCCTATGTCAGCAAACAGCCCGGTCGTACCCAACTGATCAACTTCTTCAGTCTGGGCGGCGACCGCTATCTGGTGGACTTGCCGGGTTACGGTTATGCCAAGGTGCCTGAAGCCATGCGCAAACACTGGCAAGACGTGCTGGCCAGTTACCTCTCCATGCGCTTCAGCCTGCAAGGCCTGGTGCTGGTCATGGATTCGCGCCACCCGCTTACCCCGCTCGACCACAAAATGCTGGATTGGTTTTCTCCAACCGGCAAACCGATTCACGTACTCCTGACAAAATCCGACAAGCTGTCGCGGTCGGATGCCATGCAGACCCTGATCAAGGTTCGCCGTGCCTTGCTGGAAGGTTGGGGCGATCAATGTTCAGCACAGCTATTTTCCAGCCTGAAGAAGCAAGGCGTGGAAGAAGCCGAAACTGTCATCAACGCCTGGCTGAATCCGCCGACAGAACCAGTGTCGAACGAAGAGCCAGCGCAGGGATAAATCTGCCAGAGCCACGCAGGGCGCAATAACCCATGGGCATTGCGCCCTAGATACCTATTGAAGGCTATGGAGGCATAGCCCCTATTCCCCTTCTGCCTGGCCACCCCCTGCCGGCCGGGATCATGCCGGAATGACGGCGCGCTAAACCCGCCGATAAATCAGATCCCACACCCCATGCCCGAGATTCAGCCCGCGCTGCTCGAACTTGGTCAACGGACGATATTCGGGCCTGGGTGCGTATTCCTCTGCTGTATTAATCAACAGCGGTTGGTCATGCAAAACTTCCAGCGTCCACCGGGCATATTCTTCCCAATCGGTGGCAAAGTGCAGATAGCCGGCAGGCTTCAGCTTGGCACATAGCAAATTGACGAATTCCGCCTGCAGCAAGCGGCGCTTGTGGTGGCGCTTCTTATGCCAGGGATCGGGAAAGAAGATATGCACGCCATCGAGCGTGCTGTCCGCAATCATGAACCGCAGCACTTCGACCGCATCATGCTGGATCACGCGCAGGTTGGTCAAACCCTGCTCTTCTACCAACTTCAGCAAGTTACCTACGCCCGGCGTGTGTACCTCGATACCTAGATAATCCTGCCCAGGATTGGCAGCAGCAATTACGGCCGTGGCACCGCCCATGCCGAAACCGATTTCCAGAATCTTGGGGGCGGATCGGCCAAACACAGCGTCCAGATCCAGCGTCTCTGCACCGTAGGGAATGCCGAATAACGGCAGCAGGGTATCCACGGCGCGTTCCTGCGCGGCGGTCAAGCGACCCTGACGCAACACAAAACTACGAATGGGGCGGGAGTGTTCCATGTCAGACCTGCTCAAAAATGGCGCGCATTATAACGCATGGCACTTGTCGCCCTGCACGAAACCCAGCAAAGGATCCATGCCACGCCCCAGTGCGATGACCTTGAACAACTCACCCATTTCTGCCGGCGACAGCAATTTCTGCGCATGCGCGACCTGCGGCAGATAAGCGGTCATATCATCAGGGGAAATCTCCGCCAACAAATCAGTAATGCCGCAATTGATCAGAAACTGCGCCTGACCGGCATAGCCAAGCACTGCCATGCTTTGGGCCACAGCAGCTTCGGCCACCGCTGTAAAATCGACATGGGCGGTGATGTCCTGTAGTCCGGGATAAAAAAAAGGGGCATCGTGGGCGCGTTGGCGATAGTGGCACATCAAGGTGCCGGTGGCACGCTGCGGATGATAGTACTCGCGCCGCGGAAAGCCGTAATCGATGAACAGCAGCACGCCTTGCTGCAGCGCGACGCCCAGGCTAGCGACCAAGGCCGGCAAGGCCATGCAGATTTCGCTGACATAGCCTGAAGGCAGACCCAGCCTCATGGCCGCCTCGCGCAGCACGGGATCGACAACCGGCCGCTCGACCCAGACAAATCCATCGCCCTGCCACGCCACCCCCCGCTCATGCACGCCATCCTCACAACCCACCAGGATATTGACCGGCAACGCGTCCAGCACCTCATTACCAAAGACAAAACCGGTGATCGTGACCGGTAGTTCGTCCAGCCATTCGACGCGCTGCAGCAGATCGGGCGGCAACAATACGCCAAGGGTTTCAGCCTGTACTGCACGCAGGTGTGCGCTGACCTCCAGGATAAGGTAACGCTGCGGCAACGCCTCCAGTCGCTGCAACTCCAACAGCATCTGACCGGCCATCTTCCCGGTGCCAGCGCCGAGTTCCAGAATATCGCCGGCGGTCACGCCCAGGACTTGCGCAGCCTGCCTTGCCAAACTGCGGGCAAACAGCGGAGAAATTTCCGGGGCGGTCACAAAATCCCCATCCGGTCCGATTTTTTTTGATCCAGCACTGTAATAACCGAGGCCCGGCGCGTACAACACCAGTTCCATGAATCTCGCGAATGTGATCCAGCCACCTTGGATGGCAATCTCGTCGCGCAGGCGTTGAACCAAAAGCGTGCTGTGCGTCAGTTGTTCTTCGGAGGGCAGGGGAAGTGATGTCATCGGGGGAATTCCATGGATGTGTTAAATTATACGCCCTTGAAAGGAAGCCTCTTTAAAACGTGACCGCCGACCTGCAGGATAAAGTTGTGCTCATCACCGGCGGCGCCAGGCGCGTCGGCGCTGCCATTTGCCGCCTGTTACACAAGGACGGTGCGCGTCTGATGATCCATTACCGCACCTCGCATGGCGAGGCGCGCGCGCTTCAAGCCGAACTCAACCTGCAACGACCACAATCGGTCGCCATCATCCAGGGTGATCTGCAAAACCTGTCCATGCTGGCCGGCATGGTGCAGGAAACGGTTCAGCAATTCGGACGCCTCGACGTACTGATCAACAACGCCTCCAGCTATTACCCAACCGAGATCGGCGCCATCAAGGAGGGGGACTGGGAGGACCTGATGAGTTCCAACCTGAAAGCGCCGCTATTTCTGTCGCAGGCTGCGGCGGCCGAATTACGCAAACATCAGGGCTCTATCATCAACATCACCGACAATCACGTCGAGCGTCCGAAGAAAGGCTATGTCGTTTACAGCGTCGCCAAGGCCGGCCTGGTAACGTTGACCCGATCCCTCGCGCATGAACTGGCGCCGGAAGTGCGCGTCAACGCCGTGGCGCCGGGCCCCGTCCTATGGCCGGAAGACAACCCGCAATTCGACGAGGTCTACCGCCAACGGGTCATTTCTCAAACGCTGTTGAAACGCATCGGCGAGCCGGATGATATCGCCCGTGCCGTACGTTTCCTGATCCAGGACGCCCCGTTCATCACCGGCCAAGTCATCGCCGTCGATGGTGGCCGCTCCTTGAATTTGTAGCCCCTAGCCCCTAGCCCCTAGCCCCTAGCCCCTAGCCCCTAGCCCCTAGCCCCTAGCCCCTAATTATGATGAAACACTACCCCGAAAATGTTTCCGGCAATTTTTTGAAACTGCGCAACAAACTACTCAGCTCCGTGGGCCGCGCCATCGGCGACTACAACATGATCGAGGATGGCGACACTATCCTGGTCTGCATGAGTGGCGGCAAGGATTCGCACGCCATGCTCATGATCCTGCTCGCGTTACAGGAGCGCGCGCCCGTCAACTTCAAGCTGATTGCGATGAATCTTGACCAGAAGCAGCCGGGATTCCCCGAACACATCCTGCCGGCCTATCTGGAACAGTTGGGCGTGGATTACCGCATCGTCGAAGCCGACACCTATTCCATCGTCAAGGAGAAGGTACCGACAGGCAAGACCACCTGCTCGCTGTGTTCACGCCTGCGTCGCGGCATCATCTACCGTACCGCACAGGAACTGGGCGCCAACAAGATCGCGCTGGGTCACCACCGCGACGACATCGTTCAGACCTTATTCCTCAATATGTTCTTCGGCGCCAAGTTGAAAGCGATGCCGCCCAAGCTCGCGACCAATCAGGGCGAATTCATCGTCATGCGACCGCTAGCCTACTGCGCCGAGAAGGACATCGCCGCTTACGCCCGTGGCATGGAATTCCCCATTATTCCGTGCGACCTGTGCGGCTCGCAAGAGAACCTGCAACGCCAGAAGATCAAGGCCATGCTGGCTGGTTGGGAGTTGGAGCAACCAGGACGCACCGAAAACATCTTCCGCGCCCTGACCAATGTCGCGCCCTCGCACCTGGCGGACACCAATCTGTTCGACTTCAAGTCTCTTTCTGGCGAGGCCCCTGAGGCAGACCCGCTATTCGGCGACATCGACCAAGACAACGCTCTCAATTTTTCCAGTGCAGAGGGAAACCGCATCGCATTCGTGCGCAAGATCGGCTGACAAAAATCGCTTTCTTGCCCAAGGCATGTGTTTGCTCTTATTATCTGCCGCTCATGTCACCCACCTTGTACTGACTAAATGACTAAACTACTCATCGTCGAATCGCCTTCCAAGGCCAAAACACTGAAGAAATACCTGGGCAAGGATTTCGAAGTGCTGGCTTCTTATGGCCATGTGCGCGACCTGATTCCGAAATCCGGCGCGGTCGATACCGAGAACGATTTCGCCATGAAGTACGAGGTCATCGACCGCAATAGCCGCCATGTTGACGCCATCGCCCAAGCCGTCAAGTCGTGCGATGCCATTTATCTGGCGACCGACCCGGACCGCGAAGGGGAAGCCATTTCCTGGCATATCGCCGAAATCCTCAAGAGCAAAAAACTGATCAAGGACAAGTTGCTGAAGCGCGTGGTATTCCATGAGATCACCAAGAGCGCGGTACTGCATGCCATCGATACGCCGCGTGACATCCTGATGCCCTTGGTCAACGCACAACAGGCACGCCGCGCGCTCGATTACCTGGTCGGCTTCAACCTGTCACCGCTGCTGTGGAAGAAAATCCGCCGCGGCCTGTCCGCCGGACGCGTGCAGAGTCCTGCTTTGCGCCTGATCGTCGAGCGCGAACTGGAAATCGAAGCCTTTCAGACGCGCGAATACTGGTCCATTCATCTGCAAAGCCGCAAGCAGAAAAATGCATTCGATGCCAAGCTGGTACAACTTGATGGCAATAAAGTAGAGCAATTCACCGTCACCAGCAGCGACCAGCAAGCCGAAATCGTAGGCAACTTGCTCGCCACCAGCGCAGGCAAGACCACGGTTTCTCGTGTCGAGAAGAAGCAGAAGAATCGCAGTCCGGCGGCACCGTTCACCACCTCCACGCTGCAACAGGAAGCCGTGCGCAAGTTGGGCTTCACCACCAGTCGCGCCATGCGCACCGCCCAGCAATTGTACGAAGGCATCAATGTTGGTGCCGAGGGTTCGGTCGGCCTGATCACCTACATGCGTACCGACTCCTTCAGCATTGCGGCTGAGGCGGTGATGCAGATCCGTGATTACATCAAGGGTAATTTCACGCCAGACTATCTGCCGAAATCACCCATCATGTACAAAACGAAAGCCAAGAACGCACAGGAAGCGCACGAGGCCATCCGCCCTACCGATATCCGCCGCACGCCCGACAGCCTGCGCGAGCATCTGAGCTCGGAGCAGTTCCGCCTCTACGACATGATCTGGAAACGCGCACTGGCCTGCCAGATGGCACCGGCCAGATTCGACGCCGTCAGTGTTGACCTCGCCGTCGGCACTGAGGCCAATCTGTTCCGTGCCACCGGATCGACCATGATCTTCCCCGGCTTCATCGCCGTGTACATGGAAGGCCTGGACGACGCCGAGGAAGAAGGGGAGAGCAAGTTGCCAGCCCTGGAAGTGGGGGAAGTGCTGGATGTGAGCAAAATCTGGGGCGACCAGCATTTCACCGAACCGCCACCGCGTTACTCGGAAGCGAGCCTGGTAAAGACCCTGGAGGAATTCGGCATCGGCCGCCCCTCCACTTACGCCAGCATCATCTCGACCCTGCAGGATCGCGAATACGTGCTGCTCGACAACAAGCGCTTCAAGCCCACGGATGTTGGCCGTATCGTCACCAAGTTTCTCACCGAACACTTCACCAAATATGTCGATTACGACTTCACCGCCAACCTGGAAAACGAACTGGATGACATTGCCGAAGGCGAGCGCGAGTGGATTCCGGTGCTGGGTGAATTCTGGCAGGGCTTCAACAGCCAGATCCTGGCCAAGGGCGATGTCGACCGGCCCGGCACGGAAATCCTGGAGGAAGCCTGTCCCAAGTGTGGCCAACCGCTGTCAAAGCGTCTGGGCAAGCGTGGCAACTTCATCGGTTGCACCGCCTACCCGGAATGCGATTACACGCGCAACCTGGATGGCGAGGGCCCGGTCAATAACGAACCAGTCACCATTGGCCAGGATGCCACCAGCGGCAAGGACATCTTGCTGCTCAACGGACCTTATGGCCCTTACCTGCAACTTGGACTGGCGGGTGACGACCCCAAGAAGAAGCCAAAGCGCGTCAGCATTCCCAAAGAAATCCCGCTGGCGACGCTGTCACTGGAAACGGCACTCAAACTGATTGCCCTGCCACGCGAAATCGGATTGCATCCGGAATCCGGTAAGAAAATCGTCGCTGGCCTCGGTCGCTTCGGGCCTTACCTTAACCACGACGGCAGCTTCAAATCGATTCCAAAATCCGACAGCCTGTTCGACATCGATCTGCCGCGCGCCGTGGAACTCATCGCGCAAGCCAAAGCCAAGGCGGCACCGCTACTGGAACTGGGGGAGCACCCGACGGCAGGCGGCCCTGTCGCCATCTATTCCGGCCGCTACGGTCCCTATGTTCAGCATGGCAAGATCAATGCCACGCTACCAAAAGATATGGAGACCGAGTCGGTGACACTAGAGCAGGCTATGGAATTGCTGGCGGCCAAGGTCGCCAAGGGACCGGTCAAGGGGAAACCGGCAGCCAGGAAAGCCGCTGTTAAAAAGGCCCCGACCAAGAAAGCAGCGATAAAGAAGCCGGCAGCCAAGAAGCCTGCGGTCAGCAAAAAAACGCCCGCTTGAATCGCATTTAAAGGCCACAAAAAAGCCGGGATACCCGGCTTTTTTGTGGCCTTTAAACTGGAATCAACCCAGATTGCGCAAGCCGTTGCTGCTCTCTATCCACTTGCGGATACGTTGTGCATCGCCGATGCGCGTGTATTTTCCCCAGGAATCGAGCAGCACGATGATCAAGGGCTGGTCTGCGATCTGTGCCTGCATCACGAGGCATCGACCGGCTTCGCTGATATAGCCGGTCTTGGACAGGCCGATCTGCCAGTCACTGTTGCGCACCAGAATATTGGTATTGCGAAACTCAACCGGACCTCGCACCCCGTGTACGGGAACCTCATAAGAGGAAGTCGTCGTCACTTGGCGAATTTCCGGGTATTGATAGGCCGCCTTGACCATCTTTGCCAGATCCTCTGCCGTAGAAACATTCTCGCTGTTCAATCCGGTGCCATCGACGAAACGCGAACGCGTCATACCAAGCTGCGCCGCCTTGGCATTCATGGCCTGAACAAAAGGAACGAAACCTCCAGGGTAACCATTTCCCAGTGCCGCAGCCGCACGGTTTTCCGACGACATCAAGGCCAGTTGCAGCAATTCACGGCGCGGCAACACCGTTCCCAGACGCAAGCGGGAACTGGTGCCCTTGAGATTATCGACATCAGCCTCATTGACCGTCAGCATCTCGTCCGGCGACTGATGCGCGTCCAGCACCACCATGGCAGTCATCAACTTGGTCACGGAGGCAATCGGTGTTGCCTGGTCCGTACTCTTGGCATACAGCACTTCGCCGGTATTCTGATTGATGATCAGCGCCTTGGTGGATTCAAGCCGCAAATTGCCGGGCACATCATTCTTGAACACACTGCGCGAATGCGTGTAATTGACTGCCTGCATCTGGTATTCACGGTTAGCACGCAAGGTGCTGATGATCTTGTGGCTCGCTGCCGCATGTTTTGAAGCCTTTGCATGCGCTGCAGTTTTCGCGTGATGCTTGTGTTTGGCGCCAGCCTTGTGATGTGTATCTTCGGCATGGGCCACAGGTACCATCAAAGCCATCACGCAGCCCAGCACTAATAATCTTCGCACCATGCACCCCCTTAATTCAGTTGTCATGGCATATTAGCCAAATTGTTACAGTTTGTCATCAAGATAGCGGATAAAGCTTAGAACTCCCCTCAGCTTTTCAATCACACTCAGACTCCACCATATATGCGAGAATAACGGCAAAATTTCACAGAACTTGATCCATCATGACGATTCCCACCGAACTTCGTTACACCCCGCATCACCTTTGGGCCGAGTTACTGCCAGATGGCACGGCGCGCGCCGGCATCACTGATCATGCGCAAGAAACTCTCGGCGACATCGTCTTTATTGACCTCCCTATGGTCGGCACCGGGGTCAGTGCTGGTCAATCGTGCGGACTGGTCGAGTCGGTCAAGACCGCTTCCGACCTGTTCGCGCCGATCGCAGGCACTGTGGTAGAAATCAACACCGAACTTCAATCCGCTCCCGAACTGGTCAACGAAGCGCCCTATGCCGCATGGATGTTCAGGATACAGCCCGCAACCTCTGCCGAATGGGAGCAATTGCTGGACGCAGAACACTACCGCAGCTTGCTGGAGCAATAGCCAGTTGCAACACGCGGTATGGCAAGGCATACTTGCGTCACACATCAAACTGCTAACAGGAGACTCATACGTGGCAACCGTGACTTTCAAAGGCGAATCGCTTAATGTAGGCGGCACCTTCCCGCGCTTGGGGGAATCTGCGCGTAGCTTCATGCTGGTAGACAAGAATCTGAACGATGTATCGCTCAGCCAATTCTCAGGCCGCCGCAAGATTATCAACATCGTGCCTAGCCTTGATACCGCGGTGTGCGCTGTTTCTGCTCGAAAATTCAACGAAGCGGCCGCCGCTCTAACCAATACGGTCCTCATCGTCGTCTCCGCCGACTTGCCATTTGCCCAAAGCCGCTTCTGTGCGGTCGAAAATTTGCAAAATGTCGTCACACTATCAACCATGCGTGGACGTGATTTCCACAAGGACTATGGCGTCATGATCACGGATTACCCGCTCGCAGGATTGACCGCGAGAGCCGTGGTGGTACTGGATGAAAACGACAAGGTACTGCACTCGGAATTGGTACAGGATATTGGCAAAGAGCCCGATTACGAAGCCGCACTGACTGCCGCGCGTTTCATTTCGGTTTAGTAGTCTCCAACAGGCGCTGGCGCAGCACCTGCTCCGCCTCCTGACATAGTCGTGATGACAGCTTTAGCTGCAGCTCGGATAATTCCTGCTGCACGGCCGATCTAATCATTTCACTTATGTCCGGCATCAACTCGGCCAGCACGAAATCAGCTTCCGCTTCACGCGATGGCGCTACTGGCTCCGGCAGCACCGAGATCGGCGCTGCAATTTCAAATGGGGACTCTGCCACCGGGCCGTTTGTCGTGCGCGGCAATTCCTGCTCCAGATCGATAACGGGCAACAACTCGATGCCGTAAAAGACTTCGGTCAGCACGGGAATCTCGGCAACGCCTTCAATTGGCTCAGTCCCCGCAGCCTCCTCCAGAGGAGCCTCCGGTACCGGCGTCTCCGCCGGGCTCGACACATGACCACGCTGCATCAACGCATCCAGGCGAGTTAATACCTGCTCGAACTGGCCATCCTCCTCCTCGCCGCCTACCATCATGTTCAGCCTCCGGCAATATCATGCGACCGAATATCATAGCCGCGATCTCGATAAAAACGAAAACGGCTGCGCGCAGCCAAGCGATCCGCGGCATCGATGCCGACAATCTCTATCAATCCGTGAAATCGACTGAAGAATGCCGGCGTATTGGGTCTGAGATTAATCAGGACATCATCGTGCAGCAGATTGTCGCCATGCCAGTCAATCAAGATCGGTGTCTGATCCGCCAGCACATGATCGCTGCGGCAATGCGGCAGAAAAGCCGCCGGCAAATGGGTGGCGAGTTCATGCTCCAACTGTAGTGCCGCAGCCTCGTCCGGCACAAACATCCAAAGGCGTCGCCCGCGTGTCAAGGCCTTGTCGGCCAGCTCCGCTACCTGCCGGAACTTGTTTTCGACGTTGAAATAAAAATCGATGCGCGTCATGCAAGCATCTACGCCTCTGCCCGTGCCATCAGAAAGTGCGTCAACAGGGGCACCGGACGACCGGTGGCGCCTTTTTCCTTGCCGGAGACCCAGGCCGTACCGGCGATATCGAGATGCGCCCAGTCGTACTTCTTGGCAAATTTTGACAGGAAACAAGCCGCCGTGATGCTGCCGCCGGCACGACCGCCAATATTGGCAATATCGGCGAAATTGCTCTTGAGTTGCTCCTGGTAATCGTCCCATAACGGCATCGGCCAGGCACGATCAAAGGATGCCTCACCAGCGCCAGCCAGTGCCTTCACCAGACTTTCCGAATTGCCGAACAGTCCACTGGCGTGGTTTCCCAGCGCGATGACACAAGCACCGGTCAGGGTGGCGACGTCCACCACCACTTCCGGCTCGAAACGCTCGACATAGGTCATGGCATCGCACAACACCAGACGACCTTCGGCATCGGTATTCAACACTTCTATGGTCTGTCCTGACATGCTGGTAACGATATCACCCGGCTTGCTGGCATCCCCATCTGGCAGATTTTCACTGGCGGCGATCACCACCACAAGATTGATGGCCAGATCCATCTCGGCCACAGCCTTCAACGCACCCAGTACGCTGGCCGCACCGCACATATCATATTTCATCTCGTCCATCTCGGCGGCGGGCTTGATCGAAATGCCACCGGCATCGAAGGTGATGCCCTTGCCGATCAACACCACCGGCTTCTGGCCGGGCTTGCCGCGACTGTATTGCAACACGATCAGCTTGGGTGGCTGACGGCTGCCACGAGCAACGCTGAGCAAAGACCCCATGCCCAGCTTCTCCATGTCAGCGCGCTCCAGCACTTCGATCTTGATGCTGTAATCCTTCGCCAGCGCCTCTGCTTGCCCGGCTAGATAAGTCGGCGTGCAGATATTGCCTGGCAGGTTACCGAGCTCGCGCGCCAGACGTACGCCACTGGCGATCCCGAGTCCGCGCTTCAATGCGGCATCGCCCAGTTTCAGTTCGGGCCGGTGCGGTACATTAATCACCAGCTTGGTGACACCACGACGTTCTTCGGCTTTCTTACACTGCGGATGCGAAAACCGATAGACAGTGGACTGAGTCAGCTCCACCATCTGTTCGATACGCCAGGCCAGATCACGTTTCTTCACTGGAACCTCGGCCAGGAAGCTCGCCGCGTCATTAGCGCCACTGCCATCGAGCGCACGCACCGAAGCCTGCACCGCCTGACGATATTCGCGTTCACGAAATTCACGTTCCTTTCCCAGACCCACCAGCAGCACGCGATCGCACAGCGTACCGGGCACGTTATGCAACAGCAAGGTACTACCCAGTTTGCCCTCCATGTCGCCGCGACGAAGGATACCGCCGAGGTAACCATCTGCAGCGCGATCGATGGCAGTGGCCGCCGCCGACAGTTTACGTGTCTCGAACACGCCGACGATCACGCAGTCATTACGCTGTTTTTCCGGATTACCGTTTTTTATGCTAAATTCCATGGCTGAAGCCCTTTCCTTGAAGTTATCCGATTATCCAACGTTTCCGCCAGAATTCAAACCAAGAATGATTTTCAAACGATCTTTGCTGCAAGAGTTGCTCGCCACAGCCTTCACCACATTCATGGTGCTGGTCGGCATCGTCTTTGCACAGCGCATCGCCTATTATCTTGGCTTTGCCGCACGCGGCAGCCTTGCCTCAGACGCAATCAGCACCTTGATGGGTTTCAGCATGCTGAAATTTCTTCCCATGTTGCTGTCGCTGACCATTTTTCTGTCGGTGCTGCTAACCCTGACCCGCTGGCATCGCGATAGCGAAATGGTGGTATGGTTCAGTTCGGGACTGGGACTGGCCGCCTGGGCACGCCCGGTACTGGGATTTTCCCTGCCGGTCATCGTCGTCATTGCCCTGCTCAGCCTGTTCGTCGCACCTTGGGCGACAGAGAAGGGCGCGGAGTTTCGCGAACAATTGGCCAGCCGGGATGAACTGACGGCAGTATTACCCGGCGTTTTCAAAGAATCCGTCAATGCAGACCGGGTCTATTTTGTGGATAACCTCAATGTGCTGACCGGTTCAGTCAAGCATATATTTGTACAATCATTCCAGCATCAGAAGCTGGGCATCATGGTGGCACAGTCCGGTTACCGTAGCACAGAAAAAAATGGCGATACCTTTCTAGTCATGAACAACGGTCGACGCTATGAAGGAAAACGCGACACACCCGAATTTTCGGTAACCGAATTTGAACATTACGCCATCCGCATAGAACCCAACGAGATCAAACACGATCCGCCCACGCCCAAGGCCAGGTCCAGCGAGGAGCTGCTGCGCACCCGCAGCCACGAAAATAACGCCGAACTGCAAGGGCGACTGGCGATGCCGATTTCGGCCCTGATGCTGGTATTGCTGGCGATACCCTTAAGCTTCGTCGATCCCCGCGCCGGGCGTTCTGCCAACCTGATCATGGCACTCCTGACCTACATCATCTACAACAATCTGCTCAGCGTCATGCAGGCCTGGGTGGCGCAAGGCAAACTGAACCCGATGATAGGCCTGTGGCCGGTTCATTTCGTCGTGCTGGCCTTGGCCGTCTACCTGTTTTATCGAAGACTTTTCCTGCTGCCGCTATTGCCAAAAATGGGCCGCGCATGACCATCATTGACCGCTACTTGCGACGTGAAATCGTCGGCCATGTTCTGTTGATCATGCTGGCACTGATGAGCATGTTTTCCTTTTTTGACCTGCTGCAGGAACTGGAGAGCATTGGTCGCGGCACCTACGGCATTGGCACAGCCGTGTTGTTCGTTCTGCTAAGTGCACCAGGTCATGTTTATGAGGTCGTCCCGGTCGCAGTGCTGATCGGCACCCTCTATGCCCTGGCGCAACTGGCCCGCCATTCGGAAATGGTGGTGCTGCGTGTCAGCGGAATCTCCATGATGGGCCTGGGATTCATTTTGCTACGGGTTGGAATCATTTTTGCGCTTTTAACTTTTCTGGTGGGAGAACTGATCACGCCACTGAGTGAAAAATCGGCTCAACGATTGCGCATTCAGGCCACCGATTCGGTCGTGGCACAGGACTTCCGATCCGGGCTGTGGATGAAAGATGGCAACAGCTTCGTCAATATTGAAGATGTACTGCCAGGGGCAGAGCTAATCAACATTCACATTTATGAATTTGACGCCGATTTTCACCTGCGCAACATCAGCAATGCAAAAAGTGGAGCCTTCAAGGGCGGGCACTGGAAACTGCGCGACGTGACTCAGACCAACTTCATCGGCGATCATATTCATAGCGAGAACTTTTCCCAAGGCTCATGGCAGTCCGTCATCCAACCCGAACTGCTGAACGTGCTTCTGGTGGTGCCGGAAAAAATGTCCGCCTGGAACCTGTATTTCTATATCCGTCACCTGAGCGAAAACCACCAGAAAACCACCCGCCACGAGATTGCCTTGTGGTCTAAGATGGCCTACCCGATCGCCTGCATCGTCATGGTCGTGCTGGCACTGCCCTTTGCCTTCCTGCAGCAGCGCTCGGGGGGCATCAGTGCAAAACTGTTTGCCGGCATTATGCTGGGTATAAGTTATCAGGTGTTAAACCGCCTGTTTATTCACATTGGCCTGCTGAGCGACTGGCCGCCGCCCATGAGCGCTACCCTCCCAACCCTGCTGTACCTGACAGTTGGACTGAGCATGCTGGTGTGGATAGAAAGGCGATAAAACAGTCGCTAGACGGTAGTCGTTACTAGCTAGCAACCCAGAACTGATCAATCAACTAGCGACTAGAAACTAACGACTAACGTCTATTAGTCGGGTTTTGGCCAGACGGTCATGCAGGAACTGGCCATCTTTATCCAGTAGCGCCCACCACAGCCCGACACCGCCCGCCAGCAAACCAGACGCTGCCAGAAGCAAGCGCAGAAACGCCCCCATCCAGGTCAGAGGCATGCCGTTGGCATGGACCACCTTGAGCCGCCAGGCACGCATGGCCAACGTCTGACCTCCATGAGTCCAGCACCAGAGAAAATAGCCTGCAATGAGCAAGAGGGAAAAGCTTTGCAACAACAAGCGCGGCCAGCCCGACTGAGCGATCCCATAGAGACTGGTAAACACGGCTGATGCCAGCAGCCAGAGCGCCGCCAGGGTCAAGCCGTCATACAGCACGCCGCCCAGACGACGCCAAATCCCCGGGCTAGTTGCCAAGATCATCCTCAGGGGCCGGTTCGGGACGATTGCCACGCAACTTTTCACGCTCCGACTCGGGTAATTGCTGGTATTCACGCCACTTGCTACGCAACTCATTCTGCCCGTCAGGCGTCATGGCATTGAATTGCTGATATTTCTTACGCGCATTTTCGCGCTCATAAGGCGTCATGCGACTCCAGTTTTCGAGACGCAACTTCACCCGTTCCTGCTGTTGCGGATTCATGCGTGGATAATCACGGGCAATATCGAGCATTTTCTCGCGTTGCCATGGGCGCAGCGCATCCCATTCCGTTGCCAGTGGCGCCAACACCTTTTTCTGACCTCCACTCAGTTGCGCCCAGTTTACATCAGCCGTAGCAGCAGCCTGCGCCAACGGCGTCCACATGGCACTCGCCAGCATCAGGGCTTGGATGAGTTTTTTAGCCATGCGTCAAACCCTTCATCAACATAGGCCTCTGGCGGCAAATCAGAGGCGAGCAGCAAGGCATCCGCAACGACAGGTTCCCGGTTTTTCTGCAGATTGATCTGTATCAGGGCAAGCACCAGCAGCAAACACCCCAGTGCGAACACTCCCGGCACCCAGGCGTGTCTGCCCGGTGCATGCAGGTAGGTGGAAATAACCTGTACTGGAGCGACGTGTGCCAGCCCGGCATCATCCGCACGGGCGCCGGCGTTCATTGAGGCCACGGCCTGCCTGCGCGCGGACGCCAAGCGCGCCATGGTCTGCTCATTCAGGCTGGAAATTCCTTGCTCCAGAATTGCTACGATTTTTTTCGCACTATCACGTTCTTGCATTACAAGCCGATCCCTTTCCTGGCGAGGGCGGCCGCCAGCATATGCACTGCCCGTGAGCAGTGCGTTTTCACGCTACCCTCGGAACATCCCATCACTGCCGCCGTTTCTTCCACGCTCATCTCCTCCCAGTAACGCAGAACAAACGCTTCGCGTTGACGTTGTGGCAACTTTCGCACAGCGACTTCTATCAGGTTCAATATTTGTGCACGTTCCAGTTCGGCGCGCGGATCGTTGCGCCCTTCATCACCATGAGGTGCGAGCGTTTCCAGCACATCGTCATCTTCGTCATGCCCCGCAGCAAAAGATGAAAACAAGGTGGTCCACAGGTTGCGAACCTTCTGCCGACGATAATAGTCGCGTATCACGTTCTGCAGGATGCGTTGAAACAGCATGGGAAATTCTTCGACTGGCCGCTGACTGTATTTCTCGGACAGCTTAAGCATGGCATCCTGTACGATGTCGAGGGCCGCATGCTCATCACGCACGGCATAGGCAGCCTGCTTGAAGGCGCGGCGCTCAACCTGCGCGAGAAAATCCGAAAGCTCCTGAGGTTTAGCCATTTTGCCTATGCACGCCATTTGCAGTGATTGCCAGTCCAGGCGAAGTATAGCAGTTTGATTTTTGTTACCGGGCCAGCTTTTCGCTACAATCCTCAGGTTATAACCGGAGAGCACTTCAAGATGTTAGGGAAAATACTGTTGTTGGGTCTCGCCTTCTGGCTGATCCTGTCATTGCTCAAGCAATACCGGCGCAGCATTGATGCACCAGAATCTTCTCAACCTGCAAATCAGGACATGGTGCGCTGCGCCGTCTGTTCAGTACACCTGCCCAAAGCCGAGAGCATCCAGCATCTTGGCTTGTATTATTGCTGCATCGAACATAGCCAACGGCAACCATGACCCTCGCGGCCCCATCGTCGCCATTAGCTGACGCCTACTGGCGCTCAATGCGCTATTTCAATTTTTATCGGTTCGTCATTGCCAGCCTGCTGGTCTCCGCACATTTTATTGCCCGTGAGGCCAGTTGGTGGCAACTTTATGCTACCCCGTCCTATTTCCGTATCGCGCTGCTCTATGCAGCCTTTGCTGTTGGCATGGCGATACTCTGTGAAGTTCGTCGCCCCAGCTTTGAGCGACAAGTGACGCTTCAAGCCATCGGCGACATCAGTTTCATCGTCATGCTGATGCATGCTGCGGGTGGCGTAAAAAGTGGCTTGGGATTATTACTGGTCATTGCCATTGTCGGCGCCGCACTGGTCAGCCAAGGCCGGCTGGCGCTGTTCTATGCGGCCATCGCCAGCATCGCACTGCTGCTTGAGCAATCAGCCCAGCTATTGATTGGCAGTGATCACTATGACGACTACTCCCAGTCTGCCATGCTCAGCCTGAGCTGCTTTGCAACCGCCTGGCTGGCCTACACCCTGGCCAAGCGCATGCGCCAGAGCGAGGCGCTGGCATCGCAACGCGGCATCGACCTGGAAAATCTAAGCCAGGTTAACCAGCACATCATCCAGGACATGCAAGATGGGGTGCTGGTGGTGGATGATGCATTCCTGTTACGTCATCACAACGCACGCGCCGCAGTTTTGCTGGGCATCGCTCCGGGTGGAGCAGCAGTCGCGCTGGATCAATGCGCACCGGAAATCACTGACCGTCTGCGCACGTGGGCCGGAACCCCACAGGAAAACCGTTCCAGCATTGCCAGAATCATTTTCCATGGCATGGAACTGAGACTACGATTTGAACCTATAGGCGCTGATCGCCGCCAAGGTGCTGTAATTTTCATCGAAGACTGGAGCCGGGTGCAAGCTCAAGCCCGGCAACTGAAACTAGCCGCTCTGGGAGGGCTGACGGCAAATATCGCACATGAAATTCGCAATCCGCTCAGCGCCATCAGTCACGCCAGCCAATTATTGCAGGAAGAAGAAAACTTCGACCCCACAGTCAAGCGCCTGCTCTGCATCATCAATGACAATACCGAGCGGCTGGACAAGATCGTGCAAGATGTGATGCAACTCAATCAACGTGACCGCATGCAACAGGAAAGCATCGCTCTGAGCGATTTCATGACACAGTTCCGGGAAGAGTTTTGCCAGGCTGAACATGTCCCGCTGGCAGCAGTCAGGATAGAAATAATCGTGCACGAGGCCACCACGCTATTCGACCGGCATCAGTTGCAGCGGGTATTATGGAACCTTTGTCGCAATGGCTGGCGCCATGGCAGGCAACAGGCAGGAAGCTTGGTACTACGATTGGACAAGGCTCTACGCCAGGGTGAGATCATGCTGGAAATTTCGGATGACGGGATCGGCGTTGCGCCGGAAGTCGTCCCGCGTCTGTTTGAACCCTTCTTCACCACGGAGACAACCGGCACCGGACTGGGGCTCTACATTGCGCGCGAGCTGTGTGAAGCCAACGGCGCTGGCTTGCGCCATGTGGAATCCGCTAGCGGAGCCCGCTTTAGAATCTACTTGAAGAACCAACATGTCTAAACTGCCTCCATTGTGCCTGGTTGTAGATGATGAAGCCGATATCCGCGAACTGCTGGCACTGACCCTGGAACGCATGGGAGTAAGCGTGGATACGGCCTGCAATCTCGGTGCGGCAAAATGCCTGCTGGAACAAAAAGCTTATGCCCTGTGTCTCACCGACATGCGCCTGCCGGATGGCGATGGCCTGGAACTGATGCGCCATATCGGTCAACGCCATCCTGGCCTGCCCGTCGCCGTCATCACCGCCTACGGTAGTGCGGAAAATGCCGTGGCTGCCCTGAAGGCCGGCGCCTTTGACTATCTATCCAAGCCCATTTCACTCAAACAATTGCGCCCACTGGTGCAATCAGCGCTCAAGCTGTCCGAACCATCAGCTGATCCTGCCGGTGGACTGGCACTGGTTGGCGAATCGGCCCCAATCCGGCAGGCGCGCGCCATGATCGCAAAACTTGCGCGCAGCCAGGCGCCGGTGTATATCAGTGGAGAATCCGGCAGCGGCAAGGAATTGGCAGCACGCCTGATTCATGCACACAGTTCGCGCGGCGAGGGGCCGTTCATCCCGGTCAACTGCGGGGCGATCCCGGAAAACTTGATGGAAAGCGAATTTTTCGGCCACAAGAAAGGTGCATTCACCGGCGCCGTGCAGGACAAGATGGGCTTCTTCCAGGTTGCCAGTGGCGGCACTCTGTTTCTGGACGAAGTCGCCGACCTACCCCTGCCCATGCAAGTCAAGTTATTACGAGCCATCCAGGAAAAGAAGGTGCGCATGGTAGGTCACACCACGGAGGACACGGTCGATGTACGCATCATCAGCGCCACGCATCGCAACCTCGCCCATATGATGGAGGCAGGTCAGTTTCGCCAGGATCTCTATTACCGCCTCAACGTGATTGAACTTAAAATGCCGGCCTTGCGTGAAATGGCGCAGGACATTCCACAATTGGCAACGACCCTGCTGGAAAAACATTGTCTTGCGCTCGCGTCATCTCGTCCCATCCTGACCGAACAAGCACTGACTCAACTTTGCAAATACAACTTCCCCGGCAATGTACGTGAACTCGAAAACGTACTGGAACGCGCGCTAGCCCTGAGTGACGGGATTCGCATCGAAGCCGCAGACCTGCTGCTAAACGTCACGGCGGCACCTGAGTCCAGCGTCATGGCCGACCCTGACATTCCGCTGCCGGAATATCTGGAAGGCATCGAAAGACAAGCCATTTTACTGGCCATGGAAAAATCCGGGCAGAACAAGACCGCTGCGGCAAAATTGCTCGGAGTGAGCTTTCGCACCCTGCGTTACCGCCTGGCCAAACTTGGCCTTGGGCGAGAACTAGAGCCATAAACTATGATTGCCCGCAGATGATTACCCGCTATTGCATTAGCAGAGTTACGCCATGAGGGATCAGTTACACCGCCCTTTTTTCCCGTGCTGGCCACCCATTTAACTAAAGGTATTGTCATGTCCATGTTTCGTTTTCTGATTGCCCTCATCATCGCCTGCGTGGCCCTCTGCGGCCAGGCCCGTGCTGCTGGACCAGCACCTGACCTATCACGCATAAACCACATCATTGTCATTTACCTTGAGAATCACAGTTTCGACAATCTTTACGGACATTTTCCAGGCGCTAATGGTTTGGTACAAGCCACCCAGGCGCCAGTGCAATCAGATACCAATGGGAAACCTTACACCACGCTTCCGGCAATAAAAGATCCGCGCTTTCCATCCGACTTGCCTAACAGTCCTTTTCCTATTGAAGCTTACGTGCCTTCCAGCGAAAAAATCCACGACCTGGTTCACCGCTTTTACCAGAACAAGGCTCAAATTAACAGCGGACGAAATGACCGATTCGCTGCCATCTCCGATGCCGGCGGCTTGGTCATGGGCTATTACGACGGAAAAAAATTGCCGCTATGGCAATACGCGCAGCAATACACCCTCGCAGATAATTTTTATCAGGCTGCTTTTGGCGGGTCATTCATTAACCATTTCTGGCTGGTTTGTGCCTGTACCCCACGCTACCCGGATGCGCCAGCGGATCTGCAGGTTTTACTCGATACAGAAGGCCAGCTATTGAAGGACGGCGCGGTTACGCCAGATGGTTTCGTTGTCAATACCCTGCAACCAACCAGCGCGCCGTATAAATCCGGCACGTCCCTAGCTAAACGCCTGCCACTACAGACATCCCCAACGATTGGTGACAGGCTCTCCGCAAAAGGCATTGGCTGGGCGTGGTATTCAGGCGGCTGGGATGATGCCGCTAGTGGTCATGCCAACAACGATTTTCAGTATCATCACCAACCCTTTGCCTATTTCGGAAATTTCACAGAAGGCAGCCAGGGACGACTGCAACATCTCAAAGATGAAGCCGATTTCATCGTCGGGATTGATACTGGGAAGCTGCCAGCAGTCGTTTTCTATAAACCGCTGGGAGGATTTAACGAGCATCCCGGTTATGCCGATGTGTTATCGGGAGATCAGCATATTGCAGGGATCATTCAGCGCATTGAACACAGCCCGATCTGGAAAGATGCCGTCATTATTGTCACCTATGACGAAAATGGAGGATTTTGGGACCATGCAGCGCCACCGGTAAAAGATCGATGGGGCCCAGGCACGCGTGTGCCGACCTTGATCATTTCCCCCTTTGCCAAGCATCACTTCGTGGATCACACGGAATACGACACGACTTCCATCTTGAAACTCATTGAAACACGCTATGGACTCGATGCGCTGGGAACTCGGGATGCCCGGGCCAACAATCTATCGAATGCACTGGAGGACATAGCTGAACCTTCCTCACACTGAAATCACACCAGGCAAAACTTAAGCGGCTTCCACCGCCGTCTCACCTGAGTTCGATTCTCCCCGGTTGTCGTGCCAGGAAATAGCCACCTTGTCGCCTATGCTGGCGCCGCGAATCCTGAAGGTCAGATAAGGATTCTTGGAAACCCCGGTGCCCCATTGCGCCTCCAGTACGACGTGGCCGTTAAGGGTGGCCGTAATCCACTGGATGAAATGAGCCGGCACGATTTCACCCATATCAGTCTTGCGTCGACCGGTTTCCATCGGATGGCTCATGAGGACCCGAATCTCAGTCACGCCGTCCTTCAGGCGCGCCCGCATCTTGATCAAATCTGCCATCAGCCACATCCTCCAAGCGCCACTTCCACTTGCTTCGCCACACTGAAAAATTGATCGCCAGCCTTGACGATAATCTTCAACTCCGAGCTCTCCGCCATCTTGATACGGGTAATCACGTAAGGTTCAGCACCTCCGGAAAACAGGTAATTGGCGACCAGCGGGGTGGGATTCTTTTCCACCAGAATGCTAATCGACTCGGTTCCAGGGATCCGGCTTTCCACCTCGACCTGCACAATGGCACCGTTTTCAGCCATATCTGGTGCGATCAGCACGATGTCGCGGGACGGACCAACCCGGCTGATGCCAAGACCTTTCAGGGCATCGCCAACATTGTGCGCTTCGAATGCCGGCTTGTTCCACCCTGCAGCCAGCGCACGTAAAGGGGCCAGCAATACCAGCACGCCAGTTGCCACCATAGCTCTCAGCCAATCCCTGCGATTCATAATCTGTCCCTAGCGTTTATCCTTGGGCTCGCCCAATAATTGACGACATTGCTTCAACCTGGCTTCAATGATCGACATCTGGTAAAAGTCCCCGTTACCACTCTGGAGTGCCAACTCCATCTGCTCAATGGCTGCCGGCAAATTGTAACGATGGAAGTATGCCTCGCCCTGCGCCTGATGTCGCAACATGTTCAGGCCTTGCTGCGTATAGGCCTGCGATTGCAGCTCATACAGATGTGCGTCATCAGGGTAAAGCTCTTGCTTGGTGCCGAGCAGCATTAAGGCGACATCAGGCTGACCCGTCGCCAGAAGCGCATCGACATAACCGTAGATCAGGCCGCGATGCCCGGGAAAATCCGCCAGTGCCCGTCGATACTCTTTTTCCGCGTCGTGCGGCTTGCCCATGATAAATTCCAGATGCGTAGCCAGCGTCTCCACCACGGCCTGGCGAGGGGTATTGGCATGCAACCAGCGCACCTCCTGGCGCGCCTGTTCCAGAGCATTAGCCCGCTCATACGCCATGGCCAGACCATAATGTTGCGCCGCCTCGGAACTGTATTTTTTTTCGCGCAACACCTCCTTAAACCGATCTATTGCCTGTTGCGGACTACCCTCCATGGCCTGAAGTTTTGCCCGCATATACTGGAATTCCAAGCTGTCCACCACTTGGCTATAGGGTAGTTGCTCCACGCGATTCCTGATATCGGCGATACGTTCCGAAGTCAGGGGATGAGTACGCAAAAATGAGGGTGCACTTCCTTCATAAAAGCGCGTGCTTTTCATCAATTGTTCAAAAAAAGCAGGCATGGCACGCGTATCAAACCCGGCCTTGGTGAGAATTTGCAAGCCAACACGGTCTGCCTCACGCTCATTGTCACGCGTGTAATTGAGCTGCTTCTGAATCATTCCGGCTTGAGACGCCATCATGGCACCACCCGCCAGTTCAGGGTTCGAGCGTGCCGCCAGCAAAGCCACTGCCATGGCTGCAATTGATTTCCAGGCATCCTGACGTTGCTGGGCCATCATGCGCGCAAGATGGCGCTGCACCACGTGGCCGATTTCGTGCGCAATGACGGATGCCAGTTCCGACTCGCGACTGGTGTTGAGGATCAGCCCGCTATGGACGCCAATAACCCCGCCTGGCAAAGCAAAAGCATTGATACTATTGTCACGCACGACGAAGAAGGTAAAGTTTTGCCGATTGTCCGGGCCGTTACTGGCGAGGCGGTAGCCGAGGCCCTGTAAATAATCGACCAGTTCGATATCACTGATAATTTCATTACTGGTCGCCACTTCACGCAGGATTTCCTCGCCAATGCGCTGTTCATCCTGCGGCGTCAACACGGTCTGGGCCACCTCGCCCAGATCGGGCAAGTCGTCGGCCAGGGCGATGGGAATGAACAGCAGCGATAGAAAGAGAAAAATGATTTTCACCCTGCTATGATAGCCTCATCGTTTCACGAGTTCACGCCACATGAGTCAATTTTCGCATTTCAACGAAGCCGGACAGGCACATATGGTCGACATTGGCGCCAAAACTGAGACCCATCGCGTCGCCACCGCCGCCGGCAGTATCCGCATGCAGGCAGCAACGCTGTCGATGATTTTGCAAGGCGATACCAAAAAAGGTGACGTGCTGGGTATCGCCAGGATCGCGGCCATTCAGGGCTCCAAACGCGCTGCGGAATTGATCCCGCTATGTCATCCGATCAGCTTGACCCGGATCGATGTGGAATTCGATATCGATGAGCCTGCCGCCATCATTCACTGTTTCGTCACGGCCGAGACCCATGGGCGCACTGGGGTGGAGATGGAAGCGTTGACCGCAGTCAGCGTGGCTCTGTTAACCATCTACGATATGGCCAAGGCGGTCGATCGCGGCATGGTGATAGAGAATATCAGGCTACTGGAAAAGTCTGGCGGGAAATCTGGACAATGGTCTGCGTCATAGCGGTCACTAACAACAGATCAACAAATTAGAAGGGAAAAATTGGGCTTGTCCAATTCCTGTCCTGGTGAGAGAAGGAAAATGGCATCACTTGGTCGTCTCGAGCTGAATAGCTTGTCGCCCAATGCAAATCACTCCGGCAGCGCAGAGTGAGTACGAGAACACCACCTTGCTGAATGTGTTGATTAGCCCGACTGGCCTATTAATCGGGCTCATTCAACCAGCATCAACTCCCATCCTAGCGCAACAAGGTCAACACTTGATTAGGCATGGCATTAGCCTGCGCCAGGACGGCGGTTCCTGCCTGCTGCAGCACATTGGCGCGCGTCAAGTTCGCAGTTTCCGTTGCAAAATCGGCATCAACGATACGGCCCCTGGCGGTCTGTGTCGCCGTCACATCGGCTGACAGCGCCGTAACCGAGTAATTGAGTCGACTGACTGTTGCGCCGTAGACCGAACGATCGGTATTGATCGAGAAGGTATTTGTATCGATACTAGCCAACGCCAATGACGCGCTTGTTGGATCAGTTATAGCCTGACCTGGCGCATAGGCTGTTGCGGCATTGGTAACAATCGAAATCGTATCGCTTGCATTGGCACCCACTTGCAGGCTGGTCGTGCCAGCTGATGCGCCAATAATTGGAACGCCGTTAAACACGGTTGCACCGGGAATACGAATCAATTCCGAATTGAGCGCCTGATACTCGGTGTCCAGATTGAGGAGGTCAGAACTGCCATTGGTCCCGTTCAATGCCTGAATAGCCAAATCTCGCATCCGACCCAAGATGTCAGTCATCGACGTCAAACCAGCATCCGCCGTCTGCATCATCGAAATGCCATCATTAGTGTTGCGGATGGCCTGGGTCATGCCGGACACCTGCTGAGCCATGCGCGTTGCAATGGCGAGGCCGGCCGGATCATCAGACGCAGAATTAACGCGCAGTCCCGAGGACAGGCGATTAATTGAGGTCTGCAACGAATTCTGGCTAACCATCAAATTGCGCTGAGCACTCAGGGAAGCAACGTTTGTATTAATTGTTAAGGCCATTTTAATCCTCCTGACAAATTAGTTCCTGGACAGTGAGGACCTGAGCCGCTCCACTGCCGTTAGACCTGGCTTTTAAATACTCCGCAAGCAAGTCAATTGCTGCTCATCTGCCTAATAACTGACTCGCACTGCGTATATGCCATATTAACGATAGTGCTTAAAGCAATAAGCGGGCCAGGTATTAAATCAAGGGGATTTTGGCGTATCAAGCGCGCGACAACCTTTCTGCAGCCCAGTAAATCAAGCTGTTCTCCGCCTGTTTGACAGGCGTATCTATCATTTGCATCGGAAATTGGTATGCCTGAATAATGGCAAATACTTGCCTCAACCTCGGCAAGTATTGCCGTCACTATCAGACAGTTGATATTAAGGGCTTTGCTGACACGTTCACTCGTGACCGAGAACGGCTTGTAACTGCTTGCCGTACTTCAAGATTTTCTCAAGGCATGCTGATTTTTAACATGCCAGCGATCACCTTTTCGTATTCCGGAAAATAGCGCGATATCACCGGCAGGTCGAAACGTTGCAGGATGCTAGTGCCGGGCTCCCGTTCCAGCAGAAAATCAAACGAGCGGCTGACCAGAAGGTCGTCAGCGACTTGACCTCCAGTCAGCCTGGCCGCGTAATCCGGCATTACCGTAACCACGTGAGTGGTGGTCGGTGTGCCTTGCACCGTGACCTCGAATCTTGTTTCATCCAACCGCCTGACGTTTACTCTGGCCATATTGCCGCTCTCATTCCATCCTCAGATTGGCCACAGCGGCAATTGCAATAACTGTCGCAGCAATGGCAGCGTTACCGGTCGCTTGGCGGTGAGCGACCATTTATCCAGCGCATCCAGTGTTGCCATCAAGCTGCGCAAGTCTCGCCGTTGGTGACGCAAGCAGTATTCAACCACTTCCATCGGCAATTTCATGCCGCGTTCCGCTGCGTGCGCTTGCAGGGCCTGGGCCTTATCCTGATCGGACAACGGCTGAAGCTGATACACCAGACCCCAGGACAACCGGGTCGCAAGGTCCTCGCGCAGGCCCATTTGCATGGGCGCAGCATGACCACTGGCGATCAGCACACCACCCTCTTCACGCAAGCGATTATAAGTGTTGAACAGTTCGATCTGCGCTGCGTCAGTTAGGGTTTGCACGTCGTCCACGCCGACCAGAGTGACCCCATGCTGCCGGGCCAAGTCGGCACAGGCACACAACAAATGACTCTTGCCACTGCCCGCTGCACCCCAAACATAAATGAAACGAAACTCGGCCCGGCCCGTGGCTGCCTGCAGCAGGCTGAACAAGGCTTCATTGTTGCCCCCAGCCACAAAGTTTTCAAGTGTCGGCGTCGGCACCGGCCCGATATCAAGCAGCAATTGCTTCACGACAGACATCCGTTGCCGGTGACAAGAAAATGCCCGTCATGACGCAGACCGATAACGAAAGGGACAATGGTGGTCGAAAATAGAGCGTGTGTCAGCGCTCCCTTTGTCAGGCAAGCCAGCCGAAGACCTCCGCCAAGCATTAATAATTGCCGATGGGAACGACCGTTTTCTCGTTTTCTAGTCATTTCGGGTAAAATCCAGCCTATAAAATTCAGTATTTGTTTTTCAGCCTGAACGCAGGCGCTTACTCTATCCTTAGCAAAGCGAGAACTCAACTTGAACGCTCAAGATTCGACCGGCGATTCCGCCAAACCATCGATCAGCTACCGCGACGCAGGAGTGGATATTGAAGCAGGCGATGCACTGATCGAAAACATCAAACCGCACGCACGCCGCACCATGCGCCCCGAAGTGTTGGCTGGCATCGGAGGCTTTGGCTCCCTGTTCGAAGTACCCAAAAAATTCAAAAACCCGGTGATGGTCTCAGGCACCGACGGCGTAGGCACCAAGC
Source organism: uncultured Methylobacillus sp. (assembly GCA_903824575.1). Taxonomy (GTDB): domain Bacteria; phylum Pseudomonadota; class Gammaproteobacteria; order Burkholderiales; family Methylophilaceae; genus CAIJXJ01. The sequence goes on along the minus strand of CAIJXJ010000004.1, from coordinate 15,566 downwards.
TAAAGCTGGCTTTTCAGCTCAACAAGCACGACACCGTTGGCATCGACCTGGTGGCGATGAGCGTCAACGACATTCTGGTACAAGGCGCAGAACCCCTGTTCTTTCTCGATTATTTCGCCTGTGGCAAGCTGGAAGTTGGCACGGCTTCACAAGTCATTCAGGGCATTGCGACAGGCTGTGAACAATCCGGCTGCGCCCTGGTCGGCGGTGAGACGGCTGAAATGCCAGGCATGTATCCGGCCGGTGAATATGACCTGGCAGGTTTTGCCGTCGGCATGGTGGAAAAGGATGCCATCATTGATGGCTCCACCATCGCTGACGGCGATGTGGTGCTGGGACTGGCATCCAGCGGCGCCCACTCCAACGGTTACTCCTTGATCCGCAAGCTGATCGACCTGTCCGGCATTGACTTGGACAGTGACTTCCACGGCAGACCCTTCCGCGACGTGGTCATGGCGCCGACCCGGCTTTACGTCAAGCCGCTACTTAAATTACTGGCGACACTGCCAGTCAAAGGCATGGCGCACATCACCGGCGGCGGCCTGACTGAAAACATTCCACGCGTTCTGCCGGAGCATCTCACAGCCGAACTCAAGGGCGGTAGCTGGACCATGCCGCCACTCTTCACCTGGCTGCAACAGCAGGGCAACGTGAGCGATAGCGAAATGCTGCGCACCTTTAATTGCGGCATCGGTATGGCAGTCATTGTGTCCGCAGAAGATGCTGGCCAGGCACAAGCTTTGCTGACGGCTGAAGGCGAACAGGTGTTCAGGATCGGTGTCATACGTCAGCGTGTAGCGGGAGAACACCAAACCATCGTGGCTTGAGTGGCACCCTAACGGACGGAGATGTTTGCATGTTTCGCCTATTTGCCCTATTGCTGTTTCTGAGTGCCAACGCCGCCTCTGCCGCCCCGCAAAAAGTCACGGCGATCTATCATGCCACCCGCAACGGTCAACCATTCGCTGATATCACCGAAACCTTCCAACAGGAAAATGGACACTACAGACTCGAGAGCATTACGACAGGTATCGGTGTGTATGGTCTTTTCGGCAAGCGCAGGCTCTACAGCGAGGGCGAGATCAAAACTGAAGGATTGCGGCCTGTCCACTTCGAATTGCAGCAAGGCGACAGCGCCAAGAAAGCCGTTAGCGCAGATTTTGATTGGCTGGGTCTGCTGCTATCCATGAAGACAAAGGGCCAGACGACAACGGCGCCTCTCGAAGCCGGCACCCAGGATCAGGCCAGCTATGCCTATCAATTCATGTTCGCCCAGCCCGCTGGAGATGAATTCAACCTGCCGGTTACCACTGGCAAGAAATTGCGTGTTTATCAATATCGCGTGGTCGAGCGAGATGCCGTAGTAGTCACTGCAGCCGGCAGGTTCAAGGCCCTGCACCTCAGCCATGCCCAGGAAAGCGGCGAGGAAAAAGAACTTTGGCTAGGCATCGAGGCCTACTATCTTCCAGTCCGTATAAGGATGCAGGATGAGAGTGGTGCCAAAGTCGAGCAGGTCTTGACCCACCTGCATGCCGAGTAAATTTTACAGCTTGCCAACTGCATCCAGACCCTTGCTGCTGGCGCTGTTGCTATCATTGCTGTTGCATGCATGGTTGGTTGGCGGGCTGCCTGGCTGGCCGACAGAAAAAGAGTCATCGCAATACAATTCGCTACGGATCGAGTTGCTGCCCACACCTGCGTTGCCAGCAAAGTCGCCTCCCAAACCGTCCAAACCAGTGCCTCCCAAACCGCCAACTGGACCCAAGCCAGCGCCCATCATCAGACAGGCGTTACCGGAGCAACCGGCGGCTGTGCCGACATCCCTAGAGCCGTTACCCGTAGCAATTGCCGCTACACCTGCCTTGCCACCACCGCCCGTCTCCGCCCCACCCACGGTGCTGGAACCAGATCCAGAGCCGTCCATCGTTGCGACGGAATACACGTTAGAAAAGACGCCGTCCAAAGTGGAAATAGAATTTCAGATCATGCGCAAGGGCGGCGTCGCTGGCCACGAGCACCAAAGTTTTCAGACCACAAGTGATGGCCTCTATGTCCTGACCAGCCAGGCCGGAGCCAACGGACTGCTATCACTGGTCCTGTCTGACCTGATGCAGAAAAGCGAGGGACAGATCACGAAGCAAGGACTCAGACCCAACCGATTCCTATATCAATACGGAAAAAATGCCGGGAAGGCGCAAAAAGCAGAATTCGACTGGCAAAACAACGTCCTGACCTTGGAAGTCGGTAACCAGCGCCGAACGGTCGAACTCGAAGCCGGAAGTCAGGACCTGATGAGTTTCATGTACCAGTTCATGTTTGTACCGCCGTTGCAACAGATGCAACTGTCAGTGAGCAACGGCAAGATGCTCAGAACTTACAACTACATTTTTGCCGGCGAAGAAACGCTACCGAGCAAAATGGGGCCGCTACGCACTTGGCATATTAGCAAGAGTAGCGGCACGGATGAAGAGAAAGCCGATCTCTGGCTGGCAGTCGATTATCATTACCTGCCGGTCAAAATCAGCAAAGCCGAAAAAGATGGCACTCTGATGGAGCGAATTGCAACCAGCTTGCAGCTGGAATATCCGCCCTGACACATTGAACCGATCAGCTTGAAGGGTTCAATGAGTTACAATCTGCGGCATTCATGCCGGGAGGATTCTATCAACTCTCCGCGCCCAACAGTTTTTGGATAAAAATCATGCATCTCAATGAAAATCTACTGAGCCAGACCGCCATGGCGCTGGCGACCGTACTGGGTCCGCACGGCCCCGCCGATGCCAAACTGAGCTACTACTTCCGCGAGAACCCAAAACTGGGGATGAAGGAACGCGCCTTTATCGCCGAAACTGTATATCAGGTGATCAGGCGCAAACGCCTGCTGGAATACCTGAGCGACGGCACCGACGCGCGCCGCCTGTTGCTGGCCGTTTTGTTACGGGTGCAGGGCGTGAGCCTGCGCGACCTCGGCCCACTGCTCACCAAACAGCAGAGCGAATGGGCGCATGCCATCAAAGCCAAATCCGGCGAAAATCTGCCCCTCTCCATTCAGGCCGATGTTCCGGATTGGCTGTGGGACAAGCTAGTGGCCCAATATGGTGAAGCGGAGGCGCTCACCATGGCGCGCAGCTTGCATCTGTCAGCCCCGCTGGATTTACGCATCAACCGCCTCAATGGACAGCGTGAACCGGTGCTGGCCCTGTTTGCCAAGGAAGGCATCGCGGCAACAGCGACCCCCTATTCACCGGACGGCGTGCGCCTGAAAGAGAAGATCGCCCTCAATAAACATGTGCTGTTCATCAAGGGCGTGGTCGAGGTGCAAGACGAAGGCAGTCAGCTGATCGCCCTGCTTCTGGCACCGCGCCGTGGCGAAATGGTGGCCGACTTCTGCGCCGGCGCCGGCGGCAAGACCCTGGCACTGGGTGCGCTGATGCATAACAGCGGACGTCTGTACGCCTTCGATGTGGCGCAAAAACGGTTGTCCAACCTGCGCCCGCGCCTGGCACGCTCGGGGCTGTCCAACGTGCATCCGCAGCTAATTGTTAACGAGCGCGACCAGAAACTCAAACGTCTGGCGGGCAAGTTTGACCGTGTGCTGGTCGATGCGCCTTGTAGCGGCCTTGGCACCCTGCGCCGCAATCCCGACCTGAAATGGCGCCAGACCGAAATGGATATCGCAGAACTCGCGCTCAAGCAGACCCGCATCCTGGACGCCGCCGCCAAACTGGTTAAATCAGGCGGCCGCCTGGTCTATGCGACCTGCAGCCTGCTGAGGGATGAAAACGAGGCCATCGTCGATCTGTTCCTGCAGAACCATCCCGAGTTCAAGCCCTTGAATGCTGCCGAAATTCTAAGCGGGCAGCAGGTAACGCTCGATACCGGGGTGCATCTTGTACTGTTGCCGCATCTGCACGGTACCGATGGATTTTTCGCCGCAGCCTTTGAACGTCTGCCGGCTTCCGCCAAACCAGCGCCCATTGAGGTCATTGAACCCATCATCGCCGAGCTTGAGGCGATAGCCGTGGCCAAAAAACCGGCGCGCGTGCCCAAGCCAAAAACCGCAAGTAAGCCAAAGGTGACAGCCAAGGCCGGGACCGAACCTGAAATAAAGCCCAAGGCCATAGCGCAGCCGAAAACCACAGCCAAAGCCAAAATCACACCCCAACCAAAGTCTGCTGTGAAGCCCAAGTCCCAACCCAAACCCAAACCAAAAGCTGAAGCCGAACCAGAGGTCATGGCAGAACCCAAGGCATTGCCCAAGCCCAGGGCTGTAAAAACCGCCAAGCCTGCCGAATAAAATCGCCGGAGATGCCTTAGTGAAGCTGCCATCGCTGAATACGCAAATCCTGCTTGGCGCACCCATGGGCGTAGCCCTCGGGGTGTGGTTCGCCGCTCTGGGTCCAGCGTCTTCGGTGGCGCAGCAGGGTCTCTATGTCAGCGGCTTGATCGGCACGCTGTTTGTCGATTTATTAAAGATGATTCTGGTACCGCTGGTATTCACCTCCATCGCCGTGGGCGTAGCCAATTTGCGTGCGCATCGCCAGATGCATCGGGTATGGCTGCTGACGCTGGGATTTTTCGTGCTGTCAATGGCAATCGCTATTGTGCTGGGCATGGGCGCCGCCAACCTGTTCCAGCCGGGAAAAGGCCTCAGCCTGGCGCTGTTCCACGATGCCACACAAGGTTTTCAGGCCAAACAGATGAGTATTGGCGAGTTCGGTCAGAGCTTCCTGCATGGCCTGTTTGTCAACCCTTTCGCCGCCCTGGCAAAAGGAGATGTGCTGGCCATCGTCGTGTTCGCCCTGTTCCTCGGCATCGCGCTGGTAGCTGGCGGTGAACGCTACCGCAACATCCTCACACTGTTGCAGGAAGGACTGGAATTGACCCTGCGCATGGTCGGCTGGATCATGCGCCTGGCACCCTTCGGCATCATGGCGCTCCTGGTCAAACTGGTGGCGACGCAAAATATGGCGCTACTGACCACCCTGGCCAAATTTGTCGCGGTGGTATTGGGGACAACCTTGCTTCACGGTGCAGTGATGCTGCCACTGATTCTTTATCTGGTGACCGGCATGACGCCCCTCCTATTCTGGCGCGGGGCGCGTGAGGCGCTGGTGACGGCCTTTGCCACCAGTTCCAGTGCTGCCACTCTGCCGGTGACCTTGCGCTGCGTGGAACAACATCTGCACGTCAAGCCGGAAATCGCCGGTTTCGTCGTGCCGCTGGGCGCGACCGTCAACATGGACGGCACCGCTCTCTATGAGGCTGCCGCCGCACTATTCATCGCTAACCTGGCCGGCATCGACATGAATTTGCTGCAACAGGGGATCGTGTTTCTCACCGCCATGCTGGGGGCCATCGGCGCACCTGGCATTCCCAGCGCAGGCATGGTGACCATGATCATGGTGTTGCAGTCAGTCGGTCTCCCGCTTGATGCCATCGCCATCCTGCTGCCGATAGACCGCTTGCTGGACACCCTCCGCACCGCAGTCAACGTCGAAGGCGACATGGTAGGCGCACTGGTAGTACAGAAACTTGTTCGTTCCTGAAGCCATGGAACAGACCACCTTGCGGAAAGCCGTGGCAACAGACGCACTGTGCATTACCCGCCTCGTCAATTCTGCCTATCGCGGCGAGCACAGCAAAAAGGGCTGGACAACAGAAGCCGGACTGCTGAGTGGTCAACGGACGGATACTGCCGAAATCCTGAGGCTGATCGCAGAAGAAAAGGAATCCGCCATTCTGCTGTGCCTGAACGACGGGGTCATCGTGGGATCAGTGCATATCGAAAAAATGAGCGACCATGCAAATCTCGGCATGTTCGTGGTCGAACCAACACTGCAAGGGCATGGCATCGGCAAACGCCTGCTCACATTGGCGGAACGAACGGCGCAGCAGGAATGGGGAGTTGGCACGATGATCATGGCCGTCATTACGGTGCGGCATGAGCTGATCGCGTTCTATGAACGGCGCGGCTACCGGCGCACTGGCATCCTGAAACCTTTCCCCGCCAATCCGGCCTTATGGACACCCAAAGTATCAAACTTGAGTCTCGAGTTGCTGGAAAAAACGCTGACTTAAGAACTTATCCGTAAATAAGTCGAGTTGCTTGCTGCGCGTACTCCAGCCCGATCGCAGCAGCAACAGACCATTCAGCCCCGTTAAATCTCAGTGATTGGTGATTCTTGACCAGTCGAAGCCGGCGCCGGGATCGGTCTTGCGCCCGGGAGCAATATCAGAATGCCCGGTGATGTCCTTGATCGGATAGGCCATCCTGAGGGCCTCCAGCAAGACCTTGAGTGTGACATATTGGGCATCTTCAAAAACCTCATCGTCCGAGCCTTCCAACTCGATGCCGATGGAAAAATCGTTGCAGCGAGGCTGTCCCTGCCAATTTGATGCGCCGGCATGCCAGGCGCGCATACTGCACGGCACAAACTGAATCAACTCGCCATCACGCCGGATGAAGAAATGCGCAGACACCTTTAGCTGGTGGATCCCGGCATAATACGGATGGGCGTCGGCATCCAGCCGATTGGTAAAGAGTTCAATCACACCGTTGCCCCCATATTCGCCCGGCGGCAAGCTGATATTGTGAATCACCACCAGCGAGATAGGCGTGTCATTCGGGCGGGCGTCACAGTTGGGCGAATCAATGCTCCGGACGCCGGAAATCTTGCCTTGAGGCGAAATGGCAAGACTCGGGGCGTGCTTATCCATTAAAATGCGTCCAGACATTTTTCTAGGGCACCCTCATGATTTTCTTGACCTTGCTGTTCATGCTGTTGGTGATTCTAGCCTCAGCCGAGGTCTTCACCAATGCCCTTGAGCATCTGGGTGAAAAACTGGGAATTTCCGAAGGCGTCACCGGCTCCATTTTTGCTGCCGTAGGCACCGCATTGCCGGAGACCCTGGTACCTTTACTGGCACTTCTGGCGGGAACTTCCAACGCCAGCATCAACGAAGAAATAGGCGTCGGCGCCATTCTGGGGGCGCCCTTGATGCTGTCCACGTTGTCCATTTCCCTACTTGCTTTCGCGGTATTGAAAACGCGTGGGGTGCGCGGCAAATTCCATCCGGAGAACACCGGCTTCCTGCGTGACCTGAATTTCTTCCTGGCGGCATTCGCGTTCGCCACCATTGCCATGTTCATCCCGCATCATCTGACCAGTGTCCGGGCCTGTCTGGGCTTTGTCATGGTACTGATCTATTTTGTTTACATCATGCTTACCTTGCGGGCGTCAAAGGTTCTGGTCGAGAGCGGTCACGGTACCGAAGCCGAAGAATCGATGTTGCTATGCCGCATCGGCCTGCCAAGCAGTTTGTGGGTGATCCTGCTACAACTGATACTAGGTCTCGCCTTGCTGGTGGCAGGCACCAAAGGCTTCATCTTTGGCGTTGATGCGGCCGCCAAGGTGCTGGGCATTTCCGCGCTGCTGCTATCACTTCTGATTATCCCGATCGCTACCGAATTGCCGGAAAAAATCAACAGCATCCTGTGGGTGCGCAGAAACAAGGACACGCTGGCATTCGGCAACATCACCGGCGCCATGGTATTCCAAGGTACGTTATTGCCGGCCATCGGCATCATGCTGACGCCCTGGGAACCGCGCCGTGAAGTGCTGGCAGGGGTGGTCATCACGCTGATCGCCACCGCCTGGATCAGATGGGCTGCGGGTCGCGGCCCCCTTAAGGTATGGCATGTGTGGATCAATGGCTCGCTTTATATATGCTATCTGGGCATCACGCTGCTGTAGTCGAACACAAAGGCGTCAGACACTACGGCCACCAGACCATGGCTAACAAGTTAATATTAAGCGCTTGTTAGTTGATGGTATTTAAGGTTAAAATGCGCGGTTCAAGATTAGGAGAACACTAATGTCCATTACGACAGCTGAAACAGCAAGGCTAGTTGGCGAATACCAGCAAGCCGCAAATGACACTGGCTCCCCGGAAGTGCAGGTTGCGCTGCTGACCAGCCGCATCACCACACTGACCGGCCACTTCAAGGAGCATGGCAAAGATCACCATTCCCGTCGCGGTCTGCTTGCGATGGTAAGTCTGCGTCGGAAACTGCTTGATTACCTCAAGCGCAAGAATGCTGATCGGTATCGCACCCTGATCGCTCGCCTCGGTCTGCGCAAGTAATTCTGTTGTAGCTATGAAATAAGCCGAAAGCAATGCGGTGACGCTGCGCTTTTCGGCTTATTTTTTTATGGGCGTCCCTGCGATGGAAATCTTGTAGCCTTAAACTGCTGCCAGATCAAAATTTCCAGGGAATTCCCTTATCTGAAAGGACGAATGTCATGAAAGCAATTAAAAAAACAATTACCTATGGTCAGCATCAGCTGACTCTTGAAACTGGCGAAATCGCGCGCCAAGCTGATGGCGCTGTGCTGGTCAGTCTGGGCGATACCGTTGTGCTGGTTACCGTAGTTGGCAAGACCGAGGTCAAGCCAGGCCAGGATTTTTTCCCACTGACCGTAGATTATCAGGAACGCACCTATGCCGCCGGCAAGATTCCCGGTGGCTTCTTCAAGCGTGAAGGCCGTCCCTCCGAAAAAGAAACGCTGACCAGCCGTCTGATCGATCGTCCATTACGCCCATTGTTTCCCGAAGCCTTCTATAACGAAGTCCAAATCGTCGCGACCGTAATGTCGTCCGACTCCGAAATCGATTCCGATATTCCTGCCATCATCGGCGCGTCGGCCGCGCTGGCCATTTCGGGCATCCCGTTCTATGGCCCGATCGGCGCCGCACGCGTGGGTTACATCGATGGCGAATATGTACTGAACCCAACCAAAACCGAGCTCACCGAGACTGATCTTGATCTGGTGGTAGCCGCCACCGACAGCGCCGTGTTGATGGTGGAGTCGGAAGCCAAGCAACTATCTGAAGAAATCATGCTGGGTGCCGTAGTCTTTGGCCATCAGGCGATGCAGGCCGTGATCACCTTGATCAACGAGATCGCCACAGAAGTCGCCAAACAGCCATGGGATTGGGCCGCGCCCGAAGCCGATGCTGTCATGACGGATAAACTGCATGCGCTAGCCTGGGATGACATCAATGCCGCTTACCAGATTAAGTCCAAACAAGCTCGTTCCAGCCGTCTTGATGAGGTCAAGGGCCGCGTTCTGGGTGAATTGATTACAGAAGGCACGGACACCAGCGCCGCTAACCAGATCAAGGATGCGTTGTTTGCGCTGGAAGCCAAGGTTGTGCGCAGCCAGATCCTGAACGGCGAACCACGTATCGACGGTCGCGACACCCGCACCGTGCGTCCGATCACCATACGTACCGGCGTGTTGCCACGTACTCATGGTTCCGCTTTGTTTACCCGTGGTGAAACACAGGCGCTGGTTGTGGCAACGTTGGGCACCGGTCGCGATGAGCAGAAGATCGACGCCTTGCAAGGCGAGTTTACCGATCGTTTCATGCTGCATTACAACATGCCACCGTATGCCACCGGCGAAACCGGTCGTGTAGGAACGCCAAAGCGTCGTGAAATTGGTCATGGTCGTCTAGCTAAGCGCGCACTGCTCGCCGCACTGCCTGGCCAGGAAGAATTTGGCTACACCATTCGCGTGGTTTCTGAAATCACCGAATCCAATGGTTCGAGCTCGATGGCCTCTGTTTGCGGTGGTTGTCTGGCATTAATGGATGCCGGCGTGCCGCTCAAGGCACACGTGGCTGGCATCGCCATGGGCCTGATCAAGGAAGGCAACCGTTTCGCTGTGCTAACCGATATCCTGGGTGACGAAGATCACCTCGGTGACATGGACTTCAAGGTGGCCGGTACTGATGAAGGTATCACCGCCTTGCAGATGGACATCAAGATCACCGGCATCACTGCCGAAATCATGAAGGTCGCGTTGGCACAGGCCAAGGAAGGCCGTTTGCACATCCTCGGCATCATGAAGGGGACGCTGGATCACTCACGTACCGAAATGTCAGCCTACGCACCGCGCATCATCACACTGAAGATCAATCCGGAAAAGATCCGTGACGTGATCGGAAAGGGCGGCGCTGTGATCCGTGCGTTGACGGAAGAAACCGGCACCACCATCGACATCGGTGATGACGGTACCATCAAAATCGGCTGTACCGATGCTGAAGCAGGTGAGATCGCCAAGAAGCGTATCGAGCAAATTACTGCCGAAGTGGAAATTGGCCAGATTTATGAAGGCACCGTGCTCAAGCTTCTCGACATTGGCGCCATTGTTTCCCTGTTGCCTGGCAAGGACGGTCTGGTACACATCTCACAGATTGCCCATCAGCGCGTAGCCAATGTGGCGGATCACCTGAAGGAAGGTGATCAGGTACGTGTCAAGGTGCTGGAAGTGGATGAGCGCGGTCGTGTTCGGCTGTCCATGAAGGCATTGCTGGAGGCTCCTGCGGCTGAAGCTCGCCCAGTAGCTCCAGTAATACAGGAATAAGCGGCGGGTTTAGCCGATAAAAAAGGCTGGATGACGTCGTCATCCAGCCTTTTTGCATTTACTGACTAAACTACTTCGCTACCTGACGCTCGCGGATCTCGTCCAGCGTCTTGCAATCGATACAAAGTGTGGCGGTAGGACGTGCCTCCAGACGCTTCAAACCAATTTCAACACCGCAACTGTTGCAGTAACCGTATTCATCGGCGTCAATTTTGACCAGAGTTTCGTCAATCTTCTTGATCAGCTTGCGCTCACGGTCACGGTTGCGCAATTCCAAAGCCATGTCGGACTCTTGGCTGGCGCGATCATTGGGGTCAGCGAACATGGTGACTTCGTCCTGCATGGTATGCACCGTGCGGTCGATGTCCTGACTCAATTCGCCTTTCCACGAATTCAGGATTTTGCGAAAATGATCGCGTTGCAGATCATTCATGTACTCCTCTTCAGCCGATGGCTGGTAAGGCGTAAAATGCTTGGTGACTTCAGTCATGTGGGCTCTTAATTTAATAAAAAGCCGGGATCATAAAATACCGGATGAGTAGCAAAGAATTTAAGCAGGCGCAAGTTTACTACGATTAAGGAATATGTCTAGCATGTCATTAAACGCTCTGATATTTGATGTGGACGGCACGCTTGCCGATACCGAACGTGATGGTCACCGACCCGCCTTCAATCAGGCATTCGCCGAGGCTGGGCTGGACTGGTATTGGGATGAAGCCTTGTATGGCGAATTACTGGCTGTCACCGGCGGCAAGGAACGTATCAAGTATTTTGTCGAATCCTTTTTGGCGCCGGAACATCGACCACAAGATATCGAGCTTTTGGCACCCTCCCTGCATCAGATCAAGACGCGACACTATACGGAGTTGGTCGCAAAAGGCGCGCTGCCACTACGTCCCGGTGTGCGCCGCCTGCTGCTCGATGCACGCCGTTCAGGGTTGCGCCTCGCCATCGCGACCACCACCACGCCTGACAACGTCCGTGCCCTGTTGCGTCACAGTCTGGGAGAGGGAAGCGACAGCTGGTTTGAAGTCATTGCGGCCGGAGACGTTGTGCCGGCAAAAAAACCAGCACCTGACATCTATCGTTGGGCGTTGCAGGCGCTGAACCTTCCAGCGGGCGATTGTATTGCCCTGGAAGATTCCGCTAATGGCATCAGATCCAGCCTTGGTGCAGGCATTCCCACTCTGATAACGGTCAACGGCTATACGGAAGGCGATTCCTTTGACGGCGCCCTGGCGATACTCAGTGACCTCGGCGAACCAGACGCACCCTGCCGCGTAATTCGTGGAAATCTCAAGGCTAAAACTTTTGTTGATGTCGATCTTCTGAAAAGCTGGTCAGACTGATCCGTTCTTTTCGCGCTGTTCCAGCGCATCCAGCGTATTTTCCATCAAGGTAGCGACCGTCATGGGGCCGACGCCGCCAGGCACTGGCGTAATCCAGGCCGCGCGCTCTGCCGCTGCCAAAAACTCGACATCACCGCAAATCTTGCCATTTTCCAGCCGGTTAATGCCGACATCGATCACGATAGCACCGGGGCGTATCCATTCCCCCTTGATGAAACCCGGCTTGCCGACGGCAACCACCAGCAAATCGGCTCCCGCCACAATTCCGGGCAAATCACGCGTATAGCGATGGCAAGTGGTAACGGTACAACCCGCCAGCAACAATTCAAGCGACATGGGGCGTCCAACGATATTGGATGCGCCGACGACGACTGCGTTGAGCCCCTTCAGGTCGATGTTCAGGCTCTCCAGCATAGTCATGACACCGTGCGGAGTACATGGTCTCAGGAGCGGCATGCGCAGAGCCAATCGGCCCACGTTATAGGGATGGAAGCCGTCGACATCCTTGGTCGGACTGATGGCCTCAATGATACGCTCCGTGTCGATATGCGATGGTAAAGGCAGTTGCACCAGAATGCCATCAACCGTTGTGTCGGCATTGAGCTCGGCAATCAATTTCAGCAATTCTTCTTCACCGGTCTCCGTTGTCAGATTGTAAGCCAACGAGCGCATGCCTGCCTGTTCGCAACAGCGGCGTTTATTGGTGACATAAATCGTCGATGCCGCGCTGTCGCCTACCAGTATGACGGCCAAACAGGGCTCGCGCCGTCCCTCGGTGACGCGCACCTCGATGCGTTGTTTGATAAGAGCCAGTAGATCTTCGGCAATGACCTTGCCATTGATGAGTTGCGCTGCCATATTCAATTCGATTTTCAATGAGTTCACATATTTTAACAGAATAAAATTGACCAACAGCGCGGTGTTGCGTATAGTTTCGTCCCTCGGGGTGTAGCGTAGCCTGGTAGCGCGCCTGGTTTGGGACCAGGATGTCGGGAGTTCGAATCTCTCCACCCCGACCAGGATTGCAAGTTGCTGATTTAACTCAGTTTCTAAATAAAAAATAGCGGGTCTGGTACAAACGCTGGTCCAATTCCTTAAGGAATTGTCATGCGAATGCCCCCCTATCTCCTCACCCGTGACAGCGGGTTCTACTTCCGGATCGCAGTCCCCAAAGACTTGCGTCCGGTCTATCAAAAAACAGAAATCCGTAAGTCTCTCGCCACCCATGATCGGCACAAGGCATTGTTGCTGGCAACGGGCATGTCTGTTAACGTTCGATCAGAGTTCCGAGCGCTGAGGAAACAAATGATAGATATCCGGTCGTTTAATTTTGATCCCGACAGTATTCGCCAGTTAAAAATTGGCGAGCTGAAAATCGGCAATACCGTTGTCAGGAATGTTGAGTACGACTCATCTGATGCCAATGAGGTGAAAGCCTTTCAGCAACTCGTTACCGATCTTGGCAAGGTGGCCACGCCAGAGCCTCAGGCGCTCAATAATGAAGGCCAAGCACTACTGGGCATCATCACGGAGGAACGAGGCCGCCTGCGCGAAGAAAGGGAGGCCTCTAAAGCCCAGCCAACGACGCAGGGACTTGCCACCAATAAATTATCCGATGTTTTCCCAAAGTATCTGGATCGGCGCAGGAAATCTGGCATCAATGAACGTTCCTTGGAAGATTATCAGACGACCAATCGACTGCTGATTGAGGTCATTGGCGACAAACCCGTTGACCGCATTAGCAAAGATGACGCCAACTATTTTGTCGAAACCATCATGCAATTGCCGCCGAACAGAAACAAAGTGGCAGCCTATCGCAACAAACCCATTCATGAGGTCATTAAAATCCGTCAGAGGCTGGAAGAGGAAGAAACTAAGCGGCGCCAGAAAACTGCGGCAACCCCGGGCGAGTTAGTCGACTTCAGTATGTCAGTCAGAACTGTTGATAAACATATTGCCTGTTGTAGTGCCTTTTTCAATTGGACCATTGAAAAAGGATTTTCTTTTGGAAATAACGTATTTTCCAAACAGAAAGTGCAGACTATGGCGCAGCGCGAAAGCGATACCGAGGAATCACGCCAGCCTTTTGATTCCTCAGACCTGCAGGCAATTTTCAGCCCCGCAAATTATGAAACCCGTGTAACGCCTCACGATTACTGGTTTCCACTTATAGCAGTTTATAGCGGCCTCAGGCTCAATGAAATTGCTCAGCTCTACATCAAGGATATCTACTACGATCAAGGCATCTGGGCCTTTGACATCAACAAAAACAGCGCCGACAAGCGACTGAAAACTAAAACATCAAAACGTCTGGTGCCGATCCATCCTGCACTAATTGACATGGGATTTCTGGATTATGTGGAGGATATAAAAAGGATCGACAAGGATCGGTTGTTTCCTCATCTAGCCCACCATGGAAGAGGCGGCTATGGGGTGCAGCCAGGCCGGAATTTTGCCACCTATTTGACCAGCCTGAAAATCACTGCCAAGGAGAAAGTATTCCATTCCTTCCGACATACTTTCGGCAACACCCTGAAGCAGTTATACGAGGTCAGTGAAGAAGGGCGCTCCGAGCTAATGGGTCATGCACACCGCAACATTAATGCGGATGTTTATTCTACAGGTCATCGTCTACCTAACAAATTGGGTTTTATGCGGCAGCTCGCCTACAAAGAAGTTCAGGGCAGTCTCTTGCGTTACCAGAAGGGGCAGTTCGATAAATTCATGCAGTTGAGCCTGAACCCTGTAATCGCGCCGCAAGACGAGGAGAAAATGAATCGGCATCGTGAGGCGCAGATTGCCAGGAAGCAGCGCGCCCTTGAAGCCGGGAAACCAATACCACCCCATCTCAGGGATGTTTAAGAAGGAAAAACCCACCGTGGGGAGCTGAAATGCTTTTTTTTAGGGGCGGTTAGGCTTGGCGAAATCACAGCGAGTCATGAAATTACGCAGATCCAAAACAGAAACCCCGCTCATAAATGGCGAGGCTTTTGTTTTGAAAATGCCGACCATGGCATCAGATTTTCCTAAATCTGGCAGGCTTGGCGCTCCCTGCGCAGGCACCTGCAAATTGAACTGTACCAAGTAAATTGGTAATTTCAGCCCGTTCATATCTGGACACGGCGGAGGCGATGCCACAGTGCGCGTTGCAATAGTCATAATATGACCTGTAGTTGCGTTTAAAATTGCTAAAGTCAATGGTGATCGATTGACCTGCATTGTAGAAAACTGGCTGACATTCAGGTTGGCAGAGAATGAAATTAGCAACGTCTGGATTCATCGCCAGCTTCAAAGGTGTCTCGCCCTGGTTGTTTTTCTGATTCAAATCGGCTCCTTCTTTGATAAGCGCCTTAATCCGGCCAGCGGTTCGTTGTAAGTCGCCATTGAAACTATCGACAAGCCGATGCAACGCAGTATCTCCATTTTGATCTGCCACGTTGAAATTGACGACTAGCTGGCGCATGGCCGAGATGGCATTCAGCACATTGGATTCAGATGTTCCCAAAAGGTCATGCGTCACAATTTTCATCAGAACATCTACCGCGCTGGTTCTCGTTGGGGCGGCAATTTGGTGAGCGCTGATTTTTGATCTGTTGCTCGAGCTAGCAAATTCGGAGAGCAACCAGTCAACATTAGCCGCAGGGCAGTTTCTGATAAATTCATTGATGCGGCGATGGGCATAGTGCCAGTCCAAATGTAAATTACTGCGTGTGGAAAGGCGCTTCAGATCTTTGATCGACCCTTCCATCATGGTCGATTCAAACAGGGCAACAGCACTTTG
>CAIJXJ010000003.1 GCA_903824575.1 uncultured Methylobacillus sp. | reverse complement strand
GTGTCCCTCCGGTAAGGATGCATGAAATCGTATAACGATTTTGCTAACCTTAGCTCCCTATTCAACCCGATTAGGAGAGCATCTAATGATCAATGCTGCAAAGGCCGAGAAATCGAGCCATGATGAGAGCTTGAACCAAGTAAAGGACCGATTCAATCTATGGCGCGAAACGCGCACACGAGGCAAGCACATCCCAGCGCACTTATGGTTGGCTGCAGTAGATTTGGCGAAGGAATATGGCCTTCAGCAGGTTGCGAATGAATTGCACGTTGATTGCAATAGATTGAAGAAGCGACTGGCTCAATCCGTAGGGACGCTTCAAATAAGTAAAACAAGTACACAATTCGTGGAAATGACGGTCCCGCCAGCTCTCAAGCTCACTGCTCAGAGCGAATGTGTGATTGAACTGCAAAATGCGCGTGGAGCGAAGATGCGGGTCGAGCTCAGCGGCAATGGTATTGCCGGTCTGGCTGGTATATGCAATACCTTCTGGGGTGCAGCATGATACAGATCACGCCGCATATGCGCATCCTGGTAGCTGTCGAGCCTATCGACTTTCGTGCCGGCATTGATGGCTTGGTAGGCGTATGCAGGCAACGCCTGGAAGCTGATCCATTCAGCGGTGGACTGTTCGTCTTCCGCAATCGTGCAAACACATCGATTAAAATCCTGATTTATGACGGCCAAGGATTCTGGCTATGTCAGAAGCGCCTGTCGAGTGGGCGATTTGCCTTTTGGCCCGACGGATCGGCGCAGACGCAGCCACTCGAGGCTTGCGAGCTGCAAGTATTGCTTATGGGCGGCGACCCGACGCAAACCAATGCGGCACCGGCATGGCGGCGCCTGAGTTTGGCTGCATAACATACTCATGGAATTGTCGATTGAACAATCGCTTATGTTGCGACAAGCAATTGCTCTTTATAATTCCAAGGTAACCACAGCGCCGCATCGGCAATTACTGCATTTGCATGAGCATGCAATGCTTGCAGATAATCGAATGTATTTACCTTGCAAAGCTCGCAGGTGTGGATAAGGCTCATGTAAATATCACCGACTTGGGCACCCTTGATCGTTTTGTAAAACATTGAATTCTTGCGATGCATTATCGCTCGCTTAAGTGCTTGTTCACAAATGTTATTATCCAAGGGAGCTCCGGCCTTGCGCAAGAAAAGTGTGAGTCCATCCCAGTGGTTAATCATGTACTGTATAGCCTTGCCCAATTCGCTGTTTGGCTCAACCTTTTTCTGCTCGAATTGTTCATCCATCCAGGTCTTGAGCTCCTGCATAGGTTTTGCGCTATGCGCCTGGTGGTAGAGCAAACGTTCATCGGCTGCCATCTTCTGGTTGCGGCAGTATGCATCGTTGACATAAATTATGGCCAGGATATTGATCACGTAATGGCACTCCTTGGGGAAATGTTCCATTACATCAATGAAGCCACGTCTGCCGTGGGTCAAGCATAAGGCTATCAATCTTAAAAACTCACTAACGTGATTGCTGGCTAACGCATCGCTCATCTGGATGGGCGGATCCAACATTATGTTCCGCAGCGCCAATATATCGCCGATATTCTCACCCGCGTGTTGGTGGCCGGTAAAAAACAACACCACTTTCCGCCCCTTAGACAGGACTGCGACGATGCCAGATGTGTTGATCGCCTTCTTCTTTGGGGTTTTACCTGCAGCCTCAATTATTTTACGTTCCTCCATCAAGGACAGCACCTTCATTGGAGAATCATCGCAGTGCAGAAGATCCGCCTGAGCCGCCTGGTATATCAACTCGTTATATACGGCTTTTGGTGCCGGCACAGACTTGGAAATGATGTCCCACTGCGTGGCATCAGACACAGGGACGTTCATGTTCGCCTGTAGACGTTCGAGACGGTTGAACGGCATGCCGCTGCCGTAGCGAAATATGGCGATCATGCTCGCACAACTATGGTCGTATTTACTCTCGAAAACACCAGCTGGCATTGGCGCTGAAAAAATTGCATCGCACATACGGCAACGGTATTGTTCCAGTTGGTAGATTGTGCTCTTCAAAGGAGGCTGTCCGACGACTTTGACGATGGTTCTGGGCGGCATATAATAAACCTTGCCAGTGAAGCATTTCGGGCAATAGTCACCTGACGTCATGCCGCTCATGGTTATTTTGATAACGGGGGAGTCGTAATATTTGTCTGCGCCATTACGACCGTGCCCTGGCTTCGCTTTGCGAGCTTCCTTGGCGGGTGGAGCGGCTTCCGTCTGCGCCGCAGCATCGTTGGATGCTGTCTCATCTGCTGAAGTGGATGTTTTGTCGTCGCTTGAGTCCTTGCCTTTTAAATTTCGTTTGCTTTCCGTGCTGGAACCGAACAGCATTTTACGAAAGCGTTTGAGCGATATTCTTACGTTCTGCAAAGACAGCATCACGTAGAAAAAAGTGTCCAGTATCTTTTTGAGCAGTTCATATTGTGGCTCAGGAAATGCAGGTTTGGCCAGTGCCAGAATATCGGCGATCTGCTCCTTGGTTACATTGACGATTTCGGGTGGTTTCATCACACCACCTGCGACAAAAGCTGGCGAAAATCCTTTACCAAAGCATAACCAAGCACCTCCTTGATCGAGCGATTGGGCTGGGAGGTTGGTGCATCCTTGCCGCGTCCGGTTGTCTCCCCAAGCAACTGCCAATTGGCAGCTTTATAACATGTGCCTCGAAAACGTTCTGGCTCTATAAAAGTTTCGAGAAAGTAGATCGGATGGTTGTACATGTCCTGCCAGTCTGCTGATAGTCTGCGCGCCATACATCCCAGAATGTGTGAAGCCAGATGTGGCACCACCACCCACGGCAGAATAAGAAACCGGGTGTTGTAAGCGATAAACCTGATGTTGCGTAACCGTGCCGCTGCACCCCATCCAATATAACGGTCGCGACTGCCAAGGTGACGTGGCGCCGAGCACCAAGATACGCACGCTACCGGTCGTCCCTCAGCATAAAATAGGTACTTTAAGTGCTCACCCACGGGTTGGGTGTAGCCCAGATAATGGTGTTGCTGGAGCAGGCTGTTGAACAAGGCTTCGTCGGTCGTGCGTCGAACTTGACGCACCTCCAGAGGAGCAATCTTGCCGAAACTCGTTTGCAGCGGTGTTTCATCAACGCTCACAAGCGCAGGTGGGCTGCGCTTGGTCTGTTGATTGCGAGGTGCTTGGCGTACTGCCGGCAATTCAATCAATTCCTTACGGTGCAGCATCAACATCATCCCACGGCATACCATATCGCGCAGGGCTCCGTTGGTCTGAACCCAAGTCCATGCCTCACACAACTTTATGGACAAGGCGCGGCGGCTTGAGCCAGGATTGTCAGCGATCAGCTGGCGAATGAAGGTAATGTCCGTTTCGGAAATCTTGCGGTGGCGATAGGATAAAGTATTCTGCATGGCCTAATGATAGCCAATAGACGCCTAGAACGCAAGTAGCTGACTCAATTTAGTCAACTTATTTTGCTTATTCCTGACAATTTAGATCATGTGTGCAAACTTACCGGAGGGACACGCACTATCTTGCTCAACTGCCCCTGTGCGATCACCGTCTGCAAGGCTTCCAGCGGGGATAATACCTGCATGTCACGGCGCATTTGTGCCAGCGCGCTCAACAACACATTCCCGCCCTTTTCTCCCCAGTCGTTGCCATAGCCGCGTGGTTTATCGGCTGGCGCCTCTGCCATCAATTGCAAACGATCTTCCAGCCAGCTTTCCGGTTCCAGGCTGGAGGCCAGCGCATGGATTTCTGCACTGGCAATCGTGTCAGCCGGGTCGTTCAGTCTGCGTATGCAGGCTATCGCCAACAACGCTTCCTGCGTTTTCAGCAATCCTGCCTGGGCGATTGCGGCGGGTACGCCCTGCAACTGCAATTCTGCGGCGATCTGCTGCACACGGGCATTGGAACGCGACAGTATGGCAATCTCCGTAACGAATATTGCGCAACTGGCTGGCAGACTTGTCATAAACGCGCTTGCCGGAATGCACCAATTTCCTGACACCGGCTACCAATGCAGCATTACGCAAGTCGGCATTTTTGCCCTGCAAATGCCAGTTGGCGTAAACCGCGTCCGGCAGGGTTTCCTGGCGCTGCGCGGTCAGGGTGATGTCGGCAGGCGCGAGGGTGGCAGCAAAAGCCGGTACGTAGAGTTGATTGACCAGGTTCACCAGCGGCTTGCAGGAACGCCAGGAACGATTGAGTACTTCCTTGTCGCCATCCAGGGCCGGCAGTGCATCCAGTATTGCTTGCATCAGGGTGCTGTCGCTGCCGCGAAATCCGTAAATGGCCTGCTTGATGTCGCCCACCCAATAGACTTCGCGCGCCAGTTGCGCCAGTTTCAGGAATAACGCGAGCTGTACGGGCTGGTGTCCTGAAACTCGTCCACCATCAGCAGATCCAGTTCCTCGCGCAGCGTCTGTGCGACCACCTAATGATCCAGCGCCTTGAGCAATAACTGCTCCTGGTCGATGAAATCACAAACGCCCATTTCGCGCTTCTGCAGCGCATAACTTTGCAGTGCTTTTGCACACAAGCTGAATTGCATACGCAAATACTCGCGCACATCCAGATGCAAAGCCCCGAGTTCTGCATAGCGCTGCGCTACTTCAGCGATTTTCTCCTCCACCGGCAACAATTGCTTTTCAGGCGTGGCCGCCGCCACTTTCACCCAGTCGCTCCAGGCGACATTCCTGGTGGTCAATTTGTCATGCATATCCTTTAGCAGCGCAAGATAGGCATTGGGGTTTTCTTCTGGCCTTCCTGCGCGACCTTTGTTATTTGTGGCAAATTGACATCAATCGCCTGCGCTAAGCTTGCGGCCAGATCCTCGGTAGTCACCGGCGGGAAATGCTGCAGCAGCGCATCGGCATTTTGCATGGCCATGTCTGCCAGCGTAGCGACGTCCATATCATTGGCGCGCGTTTGCGCCATCAGATTTTTGAGATCCAGTTTCCAGTCC
>CAIJXJ010000002.1 GCA_903824575.1 uncultured Methylobacillus sp. | reverse complement strand
TTTCCCATATACTCAGTAGCGGTTCTCTGTAGATATCTCTAGCCAGGTCGAATGCCAAATCTATTACTCCGGTATCATGCCTCTCCAGCATCAGTGAAAGATTATCTAGCATGTGAAGCAGTGATAGGCTTTGACTATTTTTGGGTTGACTGCCATAGCAAACTTCTTCGATGTGTGCCAAACCTGCCGTCAATATTTTCAGTTGACTGACGACCAAAGCAAACAGATTCTGGCTCAAGGTACGGTCTTGCAACTCTATTGCATGCATGAGTGATGTCGCCGTATCACCAAGTTCGAGGGCACCCAAGGTAAAAGCCACGCCTTTCATCGAATGGGCAAGACGATTGAGTGTGTTCCATTCTCCGCTGACATAGGCCTCGCTGAATTTTCGTTCGAAATGCAGCGCCTGGTTGTCTCTGAACTGTTTCAGTACCCGGAGAAGAAAGGAAAATTGCCCCCCCACATTGGCGAGTGCGACGGCCGTATCGATCCCTGGAAATTGCGGAATTGCCGATGCGTCAGTATGGGTTGGCACCGTTTCAGGAGGGGTTGTTATCTCCGGTACGGTATTGAGCAGGCAATAAAGCATTTTTTCATGAAGGTTCTCCATGCGAATCGGTTTGGATAGGTGGGCATTCATACCCGCAGCGATGCAACTTTCGACATCTTTTCCCATCGCATTTGCGGTCAGGGCAATGATAGGCAACTCCTTCGCGTCATAGGTTTTGCGTAATTCCCTGGTGGCTGTATAACCATCCATTACCGGCATCTGGCAATCCATCAGAATCAGATCGGGCAGTTTTCTGGCGACTTCATCAAGTGCTTCCGCTCCGTTCTTCGCCAGACGCAAGCTGAGTCCTACATAACTCAGCAGTTCCATGATGACTTCCTGATTTATTTCTATATCTTCCACCAGCAAAATATCGAGACCGCGAAACCGTGACCACTGTAGATCATGAGGTTTGCGGCGATCACGTGTGCCTGGCAATGGGTTGCTTATGCCTAGACTGCTCGCCAGTACCTCGTAGACTTGCCGGGAAATGAACGGTTTGGCCAACAAGCCATCAATTTCATGACCGATGCCCATCAATTCTTCCTGATTACTAAAGGCTGTTACCAGAATCATCGGCGGCAATGGGTTGACACCGCGTGTTGCAAGCTTTGACCTAAGCCTGCTAATCATTTCAATACCGTCAATCTCAGGCATGCGCCAATCCACGAAACACGCCAGATAGTTTGGCCGGTCTTTGCCATCCAGCAATGCCAATCCCTGTTCCGAACTGCAGGCTGATTCTACTTTTAGTCCAAGTCGGCTAATAACGTGCTTCAGTATCATAACAGCCATAGCACTATCATCGACGATCAACACAGACCGGTCGGCATACATGGCGAGATTATTCGCCAGTTTGGAAATATTTGCACGGCGGTCTACATCTGCCAGCTTAAAGCGTGCCGTGAAATGAAAAGTGCTGCCTTTACCGAGTTGGCTTTCTACCCACAGACGTCCGTCCATCATA
>CAIJXJ010000001.1 GCA_903824575.1 uncultured Methylobacillus sp. | reverse complement strand
GCACTCAAGCAAGCCGGGCTGGACCATGTGCAACTGTCTTTTCAAGACTCCACCAAAGAGCTCAACGACTTTCTCTCGCACACCAAAACCTTTGACCTCAAGCGCCGCACCGCCGACCTCATCAAGTCGCACGACTGGCCCATGGTGCTCAACTGCGTCATTCATCGCCTGAACATTGACTACATCGAACAGATCATTGATCTGGCGGTGGAGTTGGGGGCCGAGTATCTGGAGTTGGCCAACAGCCAGTATTACTCGTGGGCCGAATTGAACCGCGACAAGCTGCTGCCCTCACGCGAACAACTGGAGCGCGCCGAGCGCGTCACCAACGCCTGCCGCGAAAAATATGGCGACAATATTCGCATTATTTTTGTGGTGCCGGATTACTACGAAACCCGACCCAAGAAATGCATGAACGGCTGGGGCAATGTGTTCCTGACCGTCACACCCGATGGCACAGCCTTGCCATGTCACACCGCCAAAATGATCAAGGGAATCACATTCCCCAATGTGCGCGACATGGACGTGAGCGACATCTGGTACCAGTCCAAAGCCTTCAACTTTTATCGCGGCGACAGCTGGATGAAGGACCCCTGCCGCACTTGCCCCGATAAAGAGAAAGACTTAGGCGGCTGCCGCTGCCAGGCTTTGATGCTGACCGGCGACGCGGCCAATGCAGACCCGGTGTGCGAAAAATCCCCCATGCACCACCGCGTGACTGAAATTGTGGACTACGCGCAGATCCCGGATGCGCAACGCAAGAACGTCAAGCCGCTGGTGTTTCGGGACCCCAAGAACTCGCGTCTGCTGACACTCTGATCGGTCAACTCTTGGATTTATCTTCGTGTGTCACAAATCCGATAGGGTGCTTTGGTGGCGACAGTGGGGCGCTCAACAGCTCGGCCATTGAATCCACCAGCTCAGCAATATTGCGTTCATGGGTGGAAACTTTGCGTTCCAAGCTATGCACTTTTCCTGCGAGCTCGCGGTTGCTGGATAGGATGGCGCGCAGTTCAACAAATGCGCGCACAACATAGACGCTCAAAGCACTGGCGCGAGGACTGTTGAGCAGGCTGGCCGTCATGATGGCCCCATGCTCCGTGAATGCATATGGCAAGTGCTTGCGAATACTCTTCGTCGTCTAACCGGAACATGAAATCTTCGGGGAAGCGTGGCAGATTGCAGGCCGACCGAATCAGGCCACTGGCAAATCCCCGCTGGCAATCAGGTCTGCCAAGCTAATCATCATCAGATGAGAATCAAGTGGCAACGGATCGAAGTCGACTTTTTCATAGAAGGCCTTCGCATCATCGGTCAACGCATGGACGGTCATCCCTCGAATTCCAATGGCATTGGCGGCTTGGACAACGCGCATGCTGGCGTCCCGTAACAGCGAACGACCAAAATCTTTGCTATGCAAGGATTGATCAACAGCCAAGCGACACAAAACGACAACCGGGATGGGCTCAGGCATGTTGTGGCGAAACTTACCAGTGGCCTCCGTCGTGGTGACAGCGCCCGAAGCGAGTGCGTAGTAAGCAACGACGCGCCTCTCGTCACAGACTACATAAGTTCTGGAAGCACCCTGGATCTGGTTTTTTAGGCTACGACGTTTGAGCCACTGATCCAGGCTGTCGACACCACAAGAAAACCCATCCGTCACATGATGCTCTGTCAACGGCGTCGGTGCCGTTAACTTCATCCACGCTCCCAGGGGGCGCGTGTGTTCAT